>CAIMNF010000482.1 GCA_903842755.1 Oligoflexia bacterium | reverse complement strand
CGCACTTGAATCGAGTACAAAAGGAGCGGGGATAATCCAATCGTCAAGCATGCAAACTGAGCAATCAAAGGGGCCGGCAAATTTAATTTGCCTAGCCGTCGATAAATAAGAAATAAACTCAAAAATCCAAGGGTCAAAAAGGGAATTCGTAGACTGAATGGATCCTCAGGAACACTCTCAAATGCACCTTTAACAAATGGAGCAAGAAAGTAAGACTGAAATGGGGGATCATATCGGTTTTTAAAATCTGAACTATTCTGTATCCCATTCCGGTAAGCAACAATATTATGTCCCCTAATCACTGTGGTGTCACCCGTAGCACGTACAGACTGTGCGTACAGTACCGCAATTGACTCATCATCCCAAAGCGAATAAAGCGGCAAAAATCTAAGCTCAATCAATAAAAATGCCAACAGACCTAACGCAGCGATGACCGCAAACCACCGTTTTTTCATTCTATTTTTCCTTCTTTTTAGAGCTGTTAGAGTAGCGACTTCTTTTTGACAAGACAAGGGGTTGATTTATTTCTCCTCCAAATTCAAATGACCCACGTTAGAATTAGAACTCGGGGGGAATTCATGAAATTTGTGTACTATTATTGCGTAATTGGACTTGCGTTTGGGCTATGCACCCAAGCTTTTGGATCCGAGTCTTTTCTCCGCACGACGGAAAATCAATGCACTTCAACGGATGTCCGGGACTCTTTCCCTCTCCCCGTGCGCGACCAAGGAAAGATTGATTGGTGTTATGCAAACGCCGCGGCCGATTTTTTACAGTATACGTTTAAAATTCCAACCCAAATCTCTGCTGCCGATATTGCCATCAATTATTCGAAAACTGACTTTTCAAAATTGGTCACTTTTATTACTCGCGTTGCCTCCGGAAACTGGAATATGCCGCCTGACACTGGACTAATCAAGACCGCCATAAAAAAGATTTTACCTCAAGGCTACTGTGAGGAGAGCACTTTTCCTTCCAATGCCTGGAACCGAGTAGACACTCATTCCCAACAATCGTTTTCGCAAGAAATTCTGCAATCCATTACCGAAATCTATGATTTACAAGAACAAGTTGCGCACGGAGTGATTCATACCGAGGATCAGCTTAGTTTTTATTACACCTTTAAAAACGTGGATAAATCAGCCTTTTTTAAGATCTTAAAAAATGCGACTCATCACTCTATTCTCGAAGACCTTCGCACAGCCGCTTGTGGATCAGAACGAATTCCTTTTCCTCGCACCCCGATAAAAGTAAGTTTTAAATTTAAGGGCTTTCATTCCATCCAAAACATCAACGCGCAATTAGATCATCACATGCCCGTTAGCCTAGATTTCTTTGCTGGCCTATTTGACAATATCGATCACTTTCCAAAATCAATTGGCGACCTCCATACAGTTCTGATCGTGGGACGTTATTTTGACCCCGTTACTCAATCGTGCACTTACAGACTAAAAAACTCGTGGGGAGCCGATTGCAGCAGCTATCCTTACGATCCACGGCTCAATTGCACGGGCGGCGTTTTAAATGTTCCAGAGCGAAACCTCTTTAAAGCCATGACGAGCGAAGTAAGTATTACCAAAGGAAAAAAACTTTAATATCCTTATAATTGATTGCGTGTTGCCACATCTCTAAAAAACTGGGCACTGGCTCGTGGCTTACGCTCGAAGGTCTGATAATTCGTCTCGTAAAGGCCAAACCTTGGTGTAAAGCCATAAATCCACTCAAAATTATCAAGAAGCGACCAATAGCAATACCCTTGGACCCGCGCTCCCGCTTGAATGGCATTCAGTACCGATTGCAAATGGTCCCGTAAAAATTTAACCCGCTTACTGTCCGACTGTCCTTCCCGAGCATCCTCATAACCATTCTCCGTGATCCAAATCGGCTTGCCTTCAAAGCGCTTTGAAACTTCTTTAAGCAAGCTCTCTAAACCCTGTGGATAATACTCCCAATTTTCAGGGTCCATTTTGCCGTTGAGCGGGGCGCGTCCCGTAATGGCCTGAATTAACTCCGTCAGTGAAAATCGATCCCGGGTGTAATAATTCACCCCAACAAAATCTTGTGAATTTTTTAAATAAGGGATCTCTTCGCTTGCGCGAATGAACCCTAAAACATTGATTTTAAAAACACCGCTCTCTAACGCTTCTGGAATCGCCCAGTTCCATGCATTACTGATCGCATAGGTCACTAAATAATCTAAGGGGTTCCAGGCCGTAGCCGGTAAGATTTCCCTCAAATGGTGGGCCATTCCCACTTTTAAGTTTGCGGCATGATACCGTTTAGCCACCTCTGCATGAGCCTTGAGCAATCCAATTAAGGGAGACACTAAGCCTTGCAGCCCCCTTTTTTCTCCTGGTGGAACGACCCCCACTAAATAGCCCGAAATAATGTTCACAAAAGGCTCGTTAATGGTGACGTAATTTTTGACCTCGGGTGAAATCTGCAGTCGAACCACATCTGCGAAGTCGCCAAACGCCCTCGGAAGGCCGCTCCATTCCCAGCCCCCTTTTAATCTCACCCAGGTCGGAAAAGTAAAATGATGAAGCGTAATCAACGGAGTAATGCCAGCCGCTAAAAGAGCTTGAACTTCTTTTCGATAATGGAGAACCGCCTCGTGGTCCCAAACCCCTTCGGAGGGCTCCAGGCGCGACCACTCGATCGACATGCGATAGGTATCTGCGTGAAGACTTTTTAGCGCCTGGACATCTTGCGGATACCGATTCCAAGAGTCACAGGCTTTGCCGGATTTTGGCTCATTTTTAAGATGTCCTGGAATCTGTTCCCACTCCCACCAATCCGATTTTTGATTTCCGCCCTCGATCTGATAGGCCGCCGTGGCCGCGCACCAATGGAATTGAGCAGGAAAAGTAGAACCCGAAGCTTGAGCAAATCCCCAATAAATGAACGCAAGAAAGACCATCCGTTCTCAAAACTTACCACAGATTATTTTTATTTGAGTGAGGATTTTACCCAACCCGATATTTGCCGCTTGGTGCCCAGACACTTGATGGTAAACCGATAAGTTTCATTGGGATCAAAATAAAACGCGGAGGCTTCATGTTTCTTCAATTTCACGTGGTTGCTCGCCCACACTAGCCCGCTCCCCGTCCAATTTATTTTTAGTCTCCAAGGGGAATCATTCACAAAAGTGACCCCTCTTGATGCCGAAACCGCTTGAAGAATGTGATCCGGATTTGCCTGTGAAAAACTTTCCCGACTGAGATGAAGATTTAGACTGAACGTATCCGGGTGCACTTCTTCCCGTAAAGGATTTGGGTAATCTTGCCCGGACGCGGGAACGCCACCAAATGCAATGGTGCTCAACACTCCGAAATGGTCACTCATCCACTGGTTTTCGATCGGCTCGTTAAAAATGATAGTCGAAGCCAAGGATGTTACAAGTGGGCCTTTTGCGAAAACATAATCAATTCGATCATTGGTTCCAAGCTTCGCTTGCTTTGGAATTAAGCCTGGAGCCACAGTCATTGGATTAAAATACTCTGTTGTGGAATCGCTACAACTCGTGCAAGAAGCGGAGGCGGTCGATAAACCGGGATGGGACTCGGCAAAGGTATCGTGGTATCCAAGATTCGTTAAAGTCAGGGGCGCAAAATCGGTCGGGATGGAATTGAAATCACCGGCTATAATTGCCTGAATCTGATCTTGTGCAACACCGTCCGCCTGAGCACGGGATAAAATAAGACGATGAATCGCCTTTAAATCGTCCTGATTCGCAAATTTCCCCACCGAAACCAGGTGCGTAGAATAGAGGTAAACGAAGGAGCCGTCTTCGAGTGTAATTTTGCCTCCCACTCCGTAGGAATTCGCGCCCAGCGGAAGAACCCAGCCCCGCCCACTTCCAATTTCCGGTCCACCATGGGGAAGTTCTGAGCTAGAGCGATCGAAAAAATGTAACGATTTCTTTACCAAAAGCCCATCGCTGTCTGCATACAAAAATGGAATCCCCTCGCCCACGCGGTATGCGTAATCATAGCCGGTCGCCAGGCCCAAAGCTTGAATGACCGAGCGACTGTGATGGTAATTCCACCCTTCTTGCAAAAAAACGACATCGGGGGCGTTTTTTTCAATCCATTCAACCATCGCATCAAAACGACGATCCCTAAAACGGTAGTCGTGATCTTCAAGCACTAATTCGCTATTAAAATTAAACTGCAAAACTTTAAGAACGTGTGCGGTTGCGTGTGCTGGCGCAATGAATGCCAAGCCTGCCAAGAAGAAAAAACCAAAGATTAGACGGGTAGACATATATTCTTTACTCGTTCCTTATTCGTAAGTTAGTCTTACTTTAAATGAAATTCATTAAAAACCCCAGCGTTTTCATCTCGGTACTTGGAGCTTACGTCGCGGCTATTCTTTACCCATGGGTAACCGGGTTTATGTTCTTGGCCACCCTGAACTTTTTTATTCTGCTCATTGGATTTACCTACCGGCAAAAGGACCAACGAAAGCACGCGCTTCTAATGACTTTGGGGATTGTTTCTGACCTGGCGATTGTCCTAACCTTACAGGTTCAACGGAACGCGGTCGCCACTGCCATTGCATTTAAGCTCTCTGCCTTAAATCAAGCCCATATTTTTTGCTCAACTTCTGCAACTGTTTTATATTTTCCGATGATTTATTTGGGTTATCAGCTCATTCAGAAAAAGTCTGGCCCCCAAACTAAAACACTCCACCGAAAACTGGGGTATGCAACCTTGATCTTGAGAGGACTAGGCTTCTTCCTCATGTTTTCTATGCTAAAACTGTAGAATGAAGAATTCTTTAGCCTCTCTGTGCTTCCTATTATCGCTCTTGTTCGTGAACTCGCTTGTGGCGTGCGCAAGCCAAAAGTTGATCGACCTTAATCCATCGCTTCCAAAAGGTTTTGTGTATCTCCATGATCTTTCCCCAAGCATTATAGAAGAAATTCGATACGCTACCTTTCATAATTTTACTGGTCGGAAGGTCAAAGGCTATCAGGATCCGGTTTGCATCCTGACGGAACCCACAGCAATGGCCTTGAATCAAATTCAAATTGAACTTCAAGCCCAATCGCTCACCCTAAAAGTATATGATTGCTACCGACCCACGAGTGCAGTGGATCAGTTCGTCCTTTGGGCAAAGGATTTAACCGATTTAGTAATGAAAGCCGAATTCTATCCCCGTGAAAACAAAGAAAATCTATTCAAAGATGGCTATATTGCTCATCAATCCGGGCATTCCCGCGGGAGCACGGTAGACCTGACCCTGGTTCCTCTCCCCGTACCCTTGCAAGAGAAATACGGCCCCGGCGACACGCTTTCAGGTTGCACATTGCCAGCAAATAAACGTTTTATGGACAATTCTTTAGATTTTGGGACGGGCTATGATTGTTTTGATCCCCTTGCGCATACTCATTCTAACCAAATTTCTGAAGCTCAAAAGGCGAACCGCACCCTACTCCGTACCCTGATGGAAAAACATGGGTTTAAAGGAATTGAATCCGAATGGTGGCATTATACGCTTTCAACCGAACCCTATCCCGACCGCTTTTTTAACTTTCCTGTAAAAGAGAGAGAATAAGCCTCAAAATCGATCTTTAAATATTCTAAATGCAAATCGGTGGACAAACTTGCGGTAAAGTGACGGAAACCAGCACCGCACATAAAGTGCGATGATTTCTTTGCCCGCGATGATAATTTCCTCGGAATTTTGTTCCAATTTTTTTATCGCGCGCCTTGAAAACTCCTCTGCGCTCATGGCCCTTGCATGGGTATTGTCCATTTTTCCATAGGGCACTCCGCTCGCCGTTATTGCATTGAGAGTGATTTCGGTTTTTACAAAGCCCGGTTCAAGCACTTGAACTAAAATTCCATATTTTTTCAGTTCGTACCCTAGCGAATAAAAATACCCATTTAGGCCGTGTTTCACGCAGGCGTAAGTCGCATTTCCTGGAAGCTCCAAATACCCCATCACACTACTTGTGACGATAACTCTTCCCGTTTTCCGGCTTAAAAAATGCGGTAGTATGGCTTTCGTAAGCGCAATGGGGCTCATCAAATCGAGATCGATCATTTTCTTTTCAACACAAAAGGGAGTATCGACGACCAGCGAACGCTGGCTTGCACCGGCGTTATTCACCAGCACATCGACTCCACCAAAAAGAGCAATGGCCTGCTCTACTGCATTTTGCACTTGTTCGTAAAGAAGCAAATCCAGTGGCAATACTTTTGCTATATCTTGTCGGCCCAGTTCGTGGTGAATTTGTTGAGCCACTTGCTCTAACCGATCTTTTCTCCGCGCCGTAAGGATGACCTTTGCACCTTTGCGAGCAAAATCTTTTGCTAACGCTTCGCCAATTCCGCTACTTGCACCGGTAACCCAAACCACTTTATTTTTAAAGGATTGCATGACTTAGGCATAACTCGTTTAAGAACAAATGCGTATCACAAAATTGCTGCGAAAAATCACCAAGGCCGCTCGCCTACACCCGCTCTGTATTTATGCTGCCGGGCCCGACTATTGAGGGCGTCTTGCATTTGGCCACCAGGGGGTATTTTCGGAGCCTCGACGAAAATTGGAAAGTAATCGGAGGGATAAAAATCTTCGGGGGCTTGATTTGCTTCTGGATTTGGAAGAAATCGACCATTCTCCGACCGCAAAATTTGAACCGCCGTTTTTGAGTAAACTAAAGCCACGGACGCATCACTGCTCCCTGGCCCTCCCGTATGATACCCTTGCACAATCGGAGTAAAAGCTCCGACTCGTTTTGCTTGATAAAATTCTCCCGTTTTATGATCGTGGGCACCGACAATGGCTTTGTACGCGTCATTACACGTTTTTAAAGAGATTCCACGCGCTCCATTTTTCCCCTCATCCGTGTGCGGACCTACTTCGGTTCCATTAATCAAACTCACGGGATCTAAGTTTTCAAGGTCCACTCCCATTCGGGCGGAGTCGTGCTTATTCATAAATACAATATTTTTTACGCCGCGACTTACCCCATAATATTCCAACAACCGCTCGTAGGGGTTTCCTCCTTGGGTCATTGATTCGTACATGAGGCGAATCAAAACATCCAAGTCTTCGGGCGAATGCCAGTTTCTAAAGTCGCCTTTTTGTAACACTCGGATCAGGCGCTTCACTTCGTGGTTACCCATTTGCACAATGATCGCGGTGTGAGGTCGCAATCGTGCCTCACGATTTAAAAAAGCCGCGTCGTCTTGAGCCATCCTTTTAAGGGATAATAATCCGGACTGATCTGCCTTATTCAGGGACATCAATTGATCAAAAATATACCCGTTCAACGGAGTTCCATCCTGAAAATCGGGATAAACCAATGCTCCAAGTTTGACCGGTCCCTCCACATACTCCAGCTGTGGCCCTGCACCGCGCCGATTAAAAAGTGGATTTTTTTTCAAAATCCCCAATTGGATATCCGTCATCCGATCGGCCCTTTCTACCATCGGATCTGTCGCAGTTTTATGGAAATCGCCCACTACCTTGGCCGGAATGTAGTCCAAATTTTTCACGCCCTCCGCCGTGATCAGTTTTCCCATGTCGAACACAGCAATTCCCTCCCGCGACCAAGTCACCGAGGCCCTCCGCCCCATCACACCGTTTGCCCCACCAATGACCGGAGTAACATCCGGGTGATCATACTGCCGAGAGATCAAAAGAAACCCTCGATTATCTTCAGCGCGCCGTTGTGCTTTAAAATCTTGTTGCGCACTCGCCGCATAAATACTGCGATATTCGGGCAAACTCATCGACCCCGAGGTCATCGTTAATCCCGTAATAAAACCGTACTCTCCGGAAGCGGTCGTAATATTAATCACGCTTGGAGAAACCAAAAATACCCGATCCGTGGGATCAAACGGATTGCCCGTGGTTGGATTCAAAATTTTATCGATCGCACCGTTATTCACTACATAGGTATTTTTATCCAACTGAATCATTTGATGGCGCACAATAAAAACATTGGGCCGCTTAAAAAACTCGTTTTCCGTAAGCCCGACGACTGCACCTACATCCGAAAACGCGGGGAACAGCAAAATGGGGGCATTGTGGGCAACTGAAGCCTGCCAAAGAATCTCAAGATCCGCAGTCGACTGACTTTCGACTAACTTATTCACAATCCAATTTTGAGAATTTCGGACCGCTTCCCGCATCTTATTTTCGTAATCCTCAGAAAAAAACCGCATATCGGGAATTCCGCGAAGCTCTGATTTTCGAGCCCGTAGCGTCCACTCTAAATATTCATCGTAGGAAGAATAAACCTTGCCCTCCCCAAAATAAGATTCCACGTCCGCTCGGGGAATTCCGATATCATTTGCGACCTTTTGTAACACGGTTTCTTCTTTTTCAGGGATCCGTTGTTCCTGCATGATTACTCTAAACAAACTCGCATCCAACTGTTCCCTGATTTTACGTTTCATTTTATCGCTTGAGCGGAATAATTTTCGGTGCCAGTTTTCGATCGCCGTTCGATCTGTATTGGTAAACGGCAAAAACTTTAATCGGAATTCTTGATTTTGAGTCAAACGCTTCAAAATCACATCAAGCTCGGGCTCACTGTGCAGACGACCTTCTGCCAAAAACAAATCTTCTTCCTCGATAATCAGTTGCTTTTTAATTCCATCAAGTGCTTCTTCAATGCTTTCATTCAAGCTTCGCAACAACGCGCTTTGGTAAGAAGATAAAGCCTGGCCCTTGAACCGGGCTAGGCGCAGCTTTTCTTCGAAGCCGGGATAACCAAAAATGGACCGTCCATGAAAAGTAACCCCTTCAATTTTTTCCCACTCGGAGTTTAAGGGAAAACCGAAGCTCTTGCCTAAGCGGGTCCCCACCCCATGCAATTCAAACTCTGCCTCGTTTTGGGTGAGCGGCTTTAAAAAATCATTTAAATTAGGAATGACTCCATGGAGCTCTACATGGTCTTTTAAATTCAGCGCCACAATTCCAGAAGACGATAACTTTCCCTCCAATACCTTTCCGCAATCCACAATCGGCTTTGCAAAAGCCATTGGCGCAACCAAAATTGCTCCAATCAATGCAACTAAAACATTCATGATGAAGCTCCCTTTAAACCATTTCCCCACGGATTCGCTGGATTTCTTCCTTCAAGCGTATGATTGCAGCGCATTGGGCTATCGTACGAGTGGTAAAGCGCGGCCGCCTTTTTAGGGCTCAACCCAAAGGCAAGCTCGAATACGCGCGAGTATTCGTTACTTGTTTCAGGAACCACATCTCCTGGCCAAAATATTTTAACGCGACTCATGACTTTGTGACTTTCAAGCGTGCTTTGACTCCAATCGCGCCGCACTGGCTCTTGAAAAATGGCGTCCGGAGCCAAATTGACCAATATCGGTACAACCGGTGACGAAAGGAGCGCTTTCCCGGCAAGAATTTTTAGCAAGGCTTCTTCTTCCTCTAAATACTTTAAGTGATCCTCAAGAACGACCATAAAATGCGGCACGCGATGATTCTTCATCGGCACGCGCGATAAAGACATGAAATCAGCCTGCAAGAGCTTTGCTTTGGATTCCCCAAATTGGCCCCATTCATAAAGGTTCGCTAACGTGACAAATGCTTTTTCGGGGTGAGCCCGTTTTCCCCAACCTTCGCGACGAGCAATTTCATCTACGCCCAGTTTTTGCTCTGCGGATTGGCGGCCTACTGCACTGGCCATTCTCAAAATAGTTTGGTCTCGGTATTTTTTCGAATACGTCGTTGCCACGAACGGAGCCGCATCACCAAGAAATGGTTTCCCCTCGCGATAAAACCGAAGAATGCTTTGATAAAATGCACCGTCTTTAGGATTTCCGGATTCGGGGGGCCTAAATTCTTGCATTCCGGTGTAAGGATCTAATGCGTAATAACCGGGGATAAACGTCACGCCATCAGAATTCGTATAAAGTTCAAAGGCACCATGAGGTCTAGGCTTCATTCCATCAAAACTTCCGATCAAATCTTTGAGTTTATTTGGATTATCCTGTCCCTCATACTCCCAAATGCTTGCCGTGGGCTTTTGAGGAAGATTTGACATTCGCCCGAGTAACGGAATCCCCGCATCTGGCAGCAAACTTAAGTGATATTTTGTGGCATCAAGATAAAGGGACCAGTCCCCGTCCGAGAAAAAAACTGTTTTTTGTTTTGGATCACGGAACCACTTAAACTTGCGGCCGTTCCTCCAATTGATCCAGGTTCCCTCACCCTCTGGCTCCTTGATCCCCTGATAGCCTTGCTGGGTATCCCCATTTAAGAAGCGATACTTGAGTGTGTTCCCGGAAGGGTATGGGCTTCGTTGAAGGTCTTCCGAAGCGGCTGCTTTGGCTTCGTCCGCACCATCGGATTGTGCTCTACAATAGAGCGGCAGAGCAAGAGTCGCCCCCAATCCCAAAAGTCCCAATCCCAAAAGTCCCAATCCCAAATTGAACAATCGCAATCCGTTCATTGATCACTCCTTAACGTTGAGCAAGGGTCTACAGGCAACGGGCTTTAGGCTCAAGTCAGGATTTAAACAACAAATAGATATTAATTATTTTTTTTGATTAGCAGCAATTATTTTAGCTCTATTTTATACGATAATCGACTCGAGGATACGGACAATGAACGAACGTCATTTGATTTTAAATTACTTCAGTGTTGAAAAATTTCGGGCGCAGACTGATCAAAAAGCCCCAGAGTGCCCAGCCCAAAATTTTCTTCCATCAGCCTTAGGAAGCTGTAATGGTGATGGGGTTGGTCGATCACCGTCCCTGGAACCACCGTTCCACCGACCATCACCGTATACACTTGGTTTGTTCCCCAAAGCTTTTCAGACTCATCGAAGGTAACGACTAAAAGAATATCTTGCATCACTCTTTTGTCCTCGATGATCGGACCAAATTTTTGTGACAACCAGTGGTCAGCAAATTCAGCACCCGTGTCGTGTCCATCATGATCTAAATTCGGCGAATAAAATGAAAACGTAGGAAGGTTACCCGATCGATAGTCTTGATCAAACTGAGATGCGTTCACCACCTTTGCACACTCGCTTGGATCCGACTGTACTGAAGTGAAACTCAAAAATGGAACGTGCTTACGGACATAGCGACCACGGGCTGCACCCAAGAAGCAATTCCCCGGATAATCTTCCGCATAGGCCTTCCAGCTTAGCCCCTTTTCTTCAAGTAAGTTTCCGATGTGGCGCGAATTGAGTCTAACTGGTCCATCCAAGTACACACTGTGAGTACTGCCCGAAATCATCGCAATATAATTCGGCTGAGACGGATGGGTCTCAGCCGAAAAATTACGAAATAGCGCTCCAAGTTTCGTTAGTTTAAAAAAAAAGGCTGCTGAATTGCATTGGCGTAGCTCGTATTTTCTAATACGACCATAATCAACTTACTAAACATTGGATTAGAAGCGTTGAGTTCTTTATCAGATCCTTTACTCGCACCTTGACCAAACAAGCTTCCATTTATCATTACAAAGCCTGACGGATGCTTTGCAGAGTCACTTTTATGGACCCAATGAATGATCGCGCGATCGGGCGAAGCCGGATATTCCGAGGTATCTTCCGTTGAAGTAATATAGTCTCCACAAGCCTCTACCGTCATGCCTGGGGATAAGTCAGGGAGTGGCCCAAAGTCTTGGCTATAAACAATTTCGACGGTCTGTGATGAATCGCTACCAATAATGGCTTGAAAATGATTGTGGCCATTTCGATCCGCATAGATTTGGCCAATCACCCCTTTAACGTGAGCGCGAGTAAGATATTGATTCGCGGTGGAGGTCTCTAAATTAAGTACATTTTGATTATTTACGGGAAGGACTTCTCCATGATTCCCCAGGCAGCGAGGAGAAAAGTCAAAAGAATCGATTGATTCTGCTCCCGGAGTGTTTTCGTTGCCATAGGTCCACTGCTGACTCGCAGTTGCAACTTTGATGGATAGGCCAAAGATCACTAACAGGGCAAAACCGATACTTTTCATGAGCTCTCTCTTTCTCAATTGGGGTTCGTTTATACACCGAAATCTAGACTGCCACCGGTTTGACGGAACGAAAAGGAAAATTAAACTAAAAAAGGCGATTTTTAGTTCTTGATTGTTAAAATCAACTTAATTATTATTTTTCTATGAAGCGATCCATTTATGACCTAAGACCCACTCAATTTGCATTGGGAATGAAGGAAGTCGAAGCCAAAGTGAAAAAGCTTAAAAATTTCACGGAAAAAGAGCTTCACGATTACCTCCATCATCATCCCGTCCCCGTGGTTTTGTGCAAAGATGGAAATGCACATGTCATTGATCATCATCACTTGGTACGCGCATGCTGGGAAATCGGCGTAGAACACGTTCATACGGATATCATTGAAGACCTCTCCGCCCATCCCCATATTTCTTTTTGGGAAAAAATGAAACGCTCCAACTGGGTCCATTTATTTGATCAATTTGGCAACGGACCGCATCCCCACGCCGTACTTCCTTTGGATATTCGCGGCTTAGCAGATGATGTTTTCCGAAGTGTTGCGTGGGCCGTGCGTGAGGCGGGCGGCTTCGAGAAGACTGCCGAACCCTTTGCTGAATTCAAATGGGCCGATTTTTTTCGCAAAAGAATTACCCTTGAACGCACGACCAACGGTTTCGATGCTGCCGTTGAAAAGGCACTCGCCCTCAGCCAAGACCCAAGCGCTCAGCACCTGCCCGGCTACAAGCCCAATCGTCCAAAGCCTGCGGAATAAAGATTGGTTTTTCATCCAAGTTTCTTTATAAATTGAACATGACAGAAGACTACATCGTATCCGTGAAAGGAATCTGTAAAAAATACGATTCATTTGAGGCTCTAAAAGGGGTAGACCTTTTTGTAAAAAAGGGCGAGGTGGTCTGCATCATTGGTCCATCCGGATCTGGCAAAAGCACTTTTATACGCACATTAAACCATCTTGAGAAAATTGATTCCGGCGAAATCGTGATTGATGGCATTAGACTTGAGCCCGGAACCAATCTTCAATCCATTCGTAAAGAAGTAGGAATGGTTTTTCAAAGCTTTAATTTGTTTCCTCACCTTACGGTTTTAGAAAATATTACCCTTGCTCCCATCAAGACCAAAGGTCTTACCAAAATGGCCGCAGAAAGTCTTGGAATGGACCTCTTAAAGCGAGTAGGAATTCCGGACAAAGCGTCTGAATATCCAAGACACCTTTCGGGCGGACAGCAACAGCGAGTAGCTATTGCCCGCGCTTTAGCAATGCAACCCAAAGTCATGCTTTTTGACGAACCCACTTCCGCATTAGACCCCGAAATGGTCAATGAAGTTTTACTCGTGATGAAGGAACTTGCCTACAGTGGAATGACGATGTTGGTAGTTACCCACGAAATGGGCTTTGCTAAAGAGGTTTCTGATCGCGTCATCTTTTTTGATCAAGGGAAGATTCTAGAAGAAGGCACGCCGGAAGCCTTTTTTTCGCAACCCAAGGAAGAAAGAGCACGCGCATTTTTGGGCCAAGTCCTTCATCGTTAGATCAGTCGTCCTCGACTGTGCTTTAGGCATAAATCTTGTATTCCCTTTCTTGCCTATGGAACACGCTTCATCTGTTTACCGTTTTGAAAATCCAAAATTCTCAGCACTGAGTAATCTTCAGGAAAAAGACCTTCCGCTTTTTTTAGATGTAGAAAGCGGAGGGACTGAACAAGAAACTTTAGATTTAATTGATCAACTCCCTGAATCCGGATTATCGATTGTGGGCAGTCGGTATCCTCAGCGGCGTTCGGTTGAACTCATGGAAAGAGAAATTAAGCAATTGCGGGGGCAAAACTTGATCGTGATTTCTGGATTTGCAAGAGGCATCGATTCTCGGGCGCACGAGCTTGCGCTCGAAGTGGGGCTAAAAACGATTGCCATTTTAGGCTGCGGAATCAAAACCGCTTACCCCCGCGAAAACCAACGTCTCAAAGCAAAAATTTTAGACGCCGGCGGACTGGTG
>CAIMNF010000481.1 GCA_903842755.1 Oligoflexia bacterium | reverse complement strand
TTTTGATACTGATTTTTGATACTCTGAGATACTCGGTCTCATGGTGAGACTCTCGAAAGTCAAACATAACGAAGCCTTAGCAATTTATAATTTTCAAAAAAATCTGGCATGACCTTGCACTTATAACTTCTGAAAACGGAATCGAATCAACGAAACCGAATAAGGAGAAAAAATGATTGCAAGAATTCGCCGCTGGATTAGGCCCCTATTTTCAGGTTTTAAAAACCTTGGTGATAACTATTGGAAATATAGTCACTACACCACATTTCCCGATAACCCTTACTATTTCGAAGCATTTAAACGCTACCCCAACTTACCGCATGAAAAAAGGTTTGAACAAAATTGGGAGGTTCGAAAATGATCACCATCAATAATCAAATCAATTTAATCGGCAATGTTGGCGTTGATCCTGAGCAAAAAGGAAAAACAAAAGACGGCAATCCGGTAACCTGTTTTGCAATTGCACAGAGTGTTTCATCGTTTGATCACGACACAGGAGTTCGCTCCCACCAAGAACCCCAGTGGTTCAAGGTATCGTGCTTTTCTAACCTTGCGAATCGTGCGTTTTTGAACCTCAAGAAGGGCGATCTCGTTTTGGTTACGGGAGAATTAAAGGCCCGAACCTATAAGACTGCCGAAGGTGATAAAAAAGCTGGTTTTGAAGTCATCGCATCGGACGTTTTGAAAGTACAACGACTCAGTTCAAAAGCGAACATTGCACAAACAACAAAACAAAATGAAGAAGCCGTCAGTGGCCCCCTTTTTGATGATTGGAATGGGGAGGCGATGGAATCATGAATATGAACAACATCAGCGCAATGCCTTCGCAAGCTGACCCAAGCAGCAACACTTCCCTGCCCATTGCAATCTTAGCTTTGATAGGTATGATCGGATTCTATTTTTACCTTAAGCCGTCTGCACTTAACGGACACGAATATGATCAAATCTCTCAATTTATTGAAATTAACCAGCTCGCACTCAACACCGTAATATTTGCTGCATTGTTTGACATCCTTTGGATGAGTTCGCTCATCAAAAAGAAGTTTAAGGTTGATAAGAAAAAAACACACCCGCAGAATACCGGATTCGATTGGAAAAAATTAAAAAAATACTCTGGCTGGCTTGGACTTTCGATTCTAGCTGGCTCACTGAGTAGTCTTTACCTATTTAGTTTGACTCAATTGAGCTTGCTACCCTATTTATTAAAATCAATACTTGTCCACTGGAACCTCGTTGCATCGATCAGTGTTTCTTTTTCTCTTCTCGGTGTGGCTCTGATCACCGAGAAAGTACTTCTCTGGTTAAAAATTGATTCTTCATATTTTTTCAGTAAAAACAAATTACCAATAGTAATGCCTATTCAAGATGGCGTAGTGATTGGAGCCATACATGAGGAAAAAAGCTCACTTTATAACGAAATAAAGGTCGTTCCTGAATGGGTTTACTTGGGCTTTAAGTCACTAACAGGAAATCTATTCATTACAGGTTCAATTGGAGCCGGAAAATCGCAGATTCTACTTCAGATTTTGAAACAGATTCTGACTCGCTTCAAACAGTCGCCTGCAATCTTAGCAATTGATCCTAAAAGAACATTCGTAAGAAACTTTAAGTCAATTGTAGAAGAAAGAGGACTTACTGAAAAATTACTTTGGGTTTCCTTAGATGGAAAAGTAAAGTTCAATCCAATATGGCGACCGGAAATGCTCAAAAATTCAAATTTCACCACTGTCGCTAACAGTTTAAAACTTGCCACTGCAAACTTTCTGGGAGGTTCGGGAGATAGTCGATTTTGGGAGCAATCCAGTTTTAACTTACTCAAAAACTCTTTGATTTTTTGTGCAGCCAAAC
>CAIMNF010000480.1 GCA_903842755.1 Oligoflexia bacterium | reverse complement strand
TTCGAAACATGTCTTCCGTATAGACAAATGAATTTTCAATTCCTTTGTCATCGCGACTATATTTCAACATTCCATTTTTAGAATATTGATAAGAGGCGTACTTTCCATTTTCGCCTACCACTTTTTCTAAAAGACCATTGGCCCCATAACTCAATTGCATTCGGCGATTTTGATTATCGACCAATCCTACAAGCTTACCATTTGCATTATACGTAAAATTAATGAAGTTTTTGTTTCGATCCAGAATTTGAACCAAGTGCCCCGCTTCATCAAACTTTTGCGTACGGCCATCTGCTAAAACCTGAACATAGCCCCCTTTGTCTTTCGTAATATACTGATAATAATAACGGGTCGACGTCAGTTGAGTTCCTTCCGCAATCTTTTTTTCCGGTAAATAGTTTTTACTAATGAACAGTTGAAACTGTCTTGAGCGATATTCAGAATCTGAAGTAATTTTTGCTCGATAATCATCTACTTGTTTAGCCGAAGTCACCACACCCGCTTTTTTAGCGGCCGCTACAATCGCCTCAATTCCAGCCTGCAAATCCGTCGACTTGTAAGTTTGTGCGATAAACCGATTTGCACCACCTCCGCCAAACTGCCGCAAGACCACGCTGCCGTCCGATTCGACCGACAATCGCGTTTCATATTCGGAACCCCACCCATACCCAAACATACCTGAGAAATCGGACTTAGAGTTATAAGCCCTTCGAATTTCTGGCTCTAATCCGCCCGGGTAACTGAGATCACGAAACGAAACAAAAAAATTCCCGTTCCGTAGGCTAACATCTGCCCTAGCTTTCGCAAACGCGGTTGATATGGAAAACAGTGCAAACACAATAATCGTTAGTCTCATGATGATTCCTCTTTTCACTTATTATACGTCGATTGTTGTAATTTTACGAATAACAAAATATGCAATCACTTCTAATAAAACGACTCCCGCTAGCATTGCCCAGCCTAAAGGCGTTTCAAACATAGGTGCCATTGTTTCCGGATCACTTTGCGACATAACTACAGCCATAAACGGCGGTACACACATCAAAATCATTCCCTGCCAAAACGCTGACGCCGTCAACGCCCTAATTTTTCCTTCGACTTTGATCCGTTCGCGAATCAATACAGTAATGGTATCGAAAGTTTCAGCCAAATTACCTCCCGTTTCTTTTAAAATATTAACGGATGTGACAAACATTTCTACTTCGTCAGAAACCACTTTTTTAGACAGGGCTATAAAGCATTCTTCAACTGAAGCGCCCAACCGATTTTGATTGAGCAATAAACTAAATTCTTCTTGAATCGGACTCGGCATTTCTTGGGTAACTAAGCCCATCGCCTGAATCACCGAAAGGCCGGCCTTCATCCCATTCGACATTAAGCCCAGTGCATCCACCATTTGATCCACAAATTGTTTTACCCGACGCTGATACAGGTAATCGACAACGGGCTTAGGCATTAACCATCCAATTCCTGCTGAGAGTAATCCAAAAAAGGCTGCCACTTTCAAACTGGGTAAGCACAAGGTGAACACGAGGGCACCTAATAATAAACTTCCAGCGACTTGATAAAGGAGTATTTTCTCGGGAGGAATATCGATATTCATCTCGGTTAACCTTTTTTGGATATAGTCCCTGGTGCCGATCGATTGAAACCGAATCCAATCAATAATCCGCGGCGCCGCTTGATACGCAATTAAGAGCGCCGTAATAAAAACAATTATCCACATCAAGAGATGACTCTTGCTTGACATCATAGTTTGAGCTTAACACTAACTTTATTCATTCAATAAATTGTAAATTTAAAACCCTTCCACGGCATTATTTTGCCACTTTACTTTCACACGAAATTTATATTTTCAAAGCGCTAAAACTTGAAATAGTTTAACATCGATCTTGATGAAAGAACTGCACTTCCTACTCTTTATTCTTTACGTTTTATTTCCTGAAGTTGGAGCAGCCAAAACTTTGACTGTCCGTATTCCAGAATCACTGACCACCTTAGACTGGAATGGCCAGGTACTTCCCGGCGAGGGGCAAATTATTAATCAGCTGTGCGAAGGCCTTTTTCGCTATTCGGGTTTTAATCAACCCCTTGAACCGGCCATCGCCGAAAAAGTGATCAAGTCATCGGACCGTACGGAATATATTTTTACCTTAAAAAAGGGGGCTAAATGGTCCGATGGCAAACCAATTCAAGCGCAAGACTTCGTGGATAGCTGGATCAGGTTGATTTCGCCTCAAACAAGCTCCCTTTACTCGAGCTATTTGAATGATGTCGTTAACGCCCTTGAGTTTCATCAGGAAAAGATATCCGATCCGGACAAAGTGGGAGTGAAAGCACTGAACGAAAACACCTTGATGGTAAAACTACGAACCCCGATCTCGGAGTGGGAGAAAAACACCGTTTTTTGGCCTTTATTCCCCATTCGAAAGGACATGGTTTTAAAATTTGGAGAAAATTTTTGGAAGCCCGGCGTATTGGTATCTTCTGGACCTTTCGTCCTGGATTCCTATGTGGTCGGAAAAGAATTAGTCTTAAAAAGGAACCCTTATTATACTTTTAAGCCCCGCTCAAATGTTACTGAATTGCGAATGAAAATTGTTTCCGATCAAGAACAAGCCATTCAACTTTATGAGAAAGGCGAGTTTAACTTTTTAAGTTGGAACCACGGTCCGGTCATCGAGGAAATGATAAAAAGACCTGATGCACACCTTATCCCCATTCAACGGATACAAATGGTCTCGTTAAACTCAAAAAAGTTTCCCATGAGCAACCACTTGCTCAGGCAAGCTATTTTCAAAGCAATCGACTTAAGTCCTCTCTTTTTAAAGGCAAGTAAACATTACGAACTTTCAGACAGTTTTATTCCTCCTCCTCATTCAGGGTCAAAGATTCATTTACTTTATGCTGACGCAAACGAAGCAAAAGAATTGCTAAAAAAATCTGGCGCATATTTGGGAGGAAAAACTCACCTGACCTTATTGACCTACCCAGATGCCTTTAGCATTCAAGTCGCTACGTTAATCTCAAATCAATTGAAAGATCGACTCGGCATCAATTTAGACATTTCTTCGCAACAATATATGACGACTCGTTATTTAGGAGACTTTGACCTTGTTTATCACAGCTGGACGCCTAAAGTCAGAACTCATTACGAAACGCTCTCGGTGTTTACCAGTGATTCTACGCACGATTTGCGCCTCAATCATCCGGAATTTGACTCCCTAATTCTTCGTGCAAAAAGTGCGAAAAATGAAAAAGAAAGTGAACAATATTTAGTCGAGGCACAAAAATTACTCTCCCAAAAAGAAAGTGAAGTCGCGCCTCTCTTTTTTGAAAATGAAGTTTACCTTCAACGTAACCCAATTCCAGGTCTGTATTTTGACCAAATGGGAATGTTTGTTGTGAAAGATGTTCAATTACCTTAGATGAACTGATCTACTTTACTTGAAACAAACCGCGCGAGATTTTTTGCCCTTTTTGTTCCATTTCTTCAACAAATTTTGGAATAAATCCAGTAGGAACAAAGCGCCCGATGACTTTACGATTTTTATCAAAGCCTTCTTGTTTAAACACAAAAATATCTTGGATCGTAATAATGTCACCTTGAATACCCTGCACTTCAGAAATATAAGTCACTTTCCGCGAACCGTCCGCCAATTTTGACTGTTGTACCACCAAATTTACGGCGCTACTAATCGTCTCCCGAATAGCCTTTAGGGGTAAACCCAAACCTGCCATCATGACCAGTGTTTCTAAACGCCCCATGCACTCCCTTGGATTATTCGAGTGCACCGTAGTTAAGGAACCCGAGTGACCTGTGTTCATTGCCTGAAGCATGTCAAGCGCTTCGCCCCCCCGACACTCCCCAACAACAATCCGATCCGGCTTCATCCGCAAGCAACATTTAATCAAATCCCGAATACTTACTTCTCCTGAACCTTCAATATTTTTTGGACGAGTCTCTAACTTAACCACGTGTTCTTGCCCTAACGATAATTCGGCCGCGTCCTCGACCGTAATAATGCGTTTATTCGTCGGAATGAAATTCGAAAGCACATTCAGTAATGTGGTTTTACCAGACCCTGTTCCCCCCGAGACGACGATATTGAGTTCGCCTTCCACACATAATCTTAAGAAGTCGCAAATCTCTTGGGTCATTGACCCCCAATCCACTAACTGTTTTGGGGTTACCCGTTCTTTAGGAAATTTTCGGATGGTAATGGTGGGACCCCGTAATGCAAGCGGCGGAATAATAATATGCACCCGTGAACCATCTGCAAGGCGGGCGTCCACGTAAGGGGTTTTTTCATCTACCTTCCGACCCAACGGTGTCGTAATCCGTTCGATCGCATTAAAGACCTGCCGTTCGCTCGTAAACTTCACGTCCGAAAGAACTTGGCTTGCCTTACCGGTTTTGGGATCTTTTCGCTCAATGTAAATTTGATCGGGGGAATTCACCATAATTTCATTTACATAATCATCACTCAATAAATCTTCCAAAGGACCAAGCCCCAAGGCTTCATCCTTAATTTCTTTCATGAGCTGTTTTCGGCGATCTGGCGTAGGCGCAAGCACAGAGAGGTCTTCTTTTTCCATCGCATCCAGGATCGCTTTTTTTGTTTTTTCTTCAAGAATCCCACGATTTTTTGGATCATTAGAATCTGCACCCATTTTTTTCATTTCGACGGACTCTTGGAGTACCTTGTGGATACGCTCTTTGAGACGGCTCCAAGGGTCGCTCGCTTCGCCGCGATTGCGGTTTAACAAATTTGCATTCGCATCGGCGCTTTTTCCAGCCGCATCGACTGGACTTGCTCCTGGGGCTACGGGCTTAGGTTGCGCCATTCCCGCGGGCTTATTAATTTTGGCTAACTGATCGAGCAATTTCTGTTGGTCAATTTTTCGAACCAAATCAAAATACGCTTTGGCGACGTTGCTCCCTTGGGCAATTAAGGTCACCGGAGTGCTTTTGGCAAGCGCTGCCTCGCACGTTACCGCGTCCTCGGGAATCAATCCATAGGCAGCCTTACCTAAGTGGGTTTGAATCATTTGGGGATTAATTGCATTCGCAGAAGAGGAACGGTTAATCACCACTTGAATCATTTCCGGCGGAATCAGAAGCTCTTTTACTTTGCTCAAGATTCGTTTGGTTTGATTGATGACGATCAAATCGGGCGTCGTAACCACGAAGATCACGGTCGCCATCTCCATTGCTTTGAGCGCTTGGGCTTCAGCACCGCCTCCGCAATCCACCACGACCCACGGAAAAACGGTGGCCGCGGCCTTGAGAAATTTTCCTAAAGCACCTACATCAATATCTCGGGCCTGAACCGCTTCCTTCGGCGCCCCTATAAAACTATACCCTTGCGGTGTATTGACCATGAAGGGAGCCATCGATTGGGGATCCCAATTACTCACTTGGGCCCGTGTTAAATCCACCACGTTCTTCGGCGGATTTTGACCTAAAATGATATTTTGATCGCCTAAAGATTGGAAATCTAAATCCATAATCAAGCTACGCTGTTTGAAACACATTTGATAGGCAATCGCTAAATTGGCCGCAAATATACTCTTCCCAACGCCACCTTTTCCACCCACTACTGCGATGATATGTCCCATAAGCTCCTTACCTCGAACCCGAAGGCATTCGATAGTTTTTCTTTAAATCCTCTGTCCCTTCAGAAGCGTTCGTCACGATCTGAGGACTGACAAAAATGACAAATTGCCCACGCTGTTTTGAATAATTCTTCGATCTTAAAAGATTCCACAAGGGACGTGTTGGAGCTGCGCCGTTTTGAGCAGCCCCAAAGCTGCCTGAGTTCGGATCATCCCGGTTAAACGATGTAGATACTGCCTGATTATTCAGCGCTGCGATGCCAGAGACTTCGCCCGACTTTAGAAAAATTCGCGTTTCCACGTCATGAGTGCTCACCATCGGAGTTCCATTTGCTCCTTTGCCCACGACATCTTTCTGAGTCAGTTTGATTTGTACATCTAAGTCGTCTTTAGAAAGTATGGTTGGGGTGACCTTCATATCTAAACCGGTTTGCACGGGCGTGCCGTTCCCAGCCCCTTGGGGACTGACCGTAGTCGTTGGATAATCTGTTAAGTCTTTTACATGATATTCTTGTTCACTTTTCACAACACCGGTTACAGATTTTAAGGTGCGTCCGTATCCGGCACTTTGGGCGCTGTTTAAAGCGGGAAATAATGAAGAGAGTGTTCCTGAAAACGTAAATCCACCCGCCCCACTGGTTGAGGTACTTCCGGCCTGGCTTTGCCCAATCGAGATCGAAGGATCCGCGGTAAATCCAGGCTGCCATTTGAATCCAAACTGCTTTAAATAATCTTTATTGAGTTCCACAAAGTGTACGGTTAAGCGCACAAGCTTTGGATCCCGCTTCTTTTCTGGAGGCTGGACTTGAATATCATTTTGAATAATCATTAAGTTCTTGTCGTTTTTCTCAATATTCGGATCCTTGTTGATCGGATCGGACACGCGGGCAGAAGGCAGATACCATTCGGCTCGAACGGCCGCTCTCTTTTTCACGTTTTCCCCGTCGACGGTCCCTTCTAAAATAATCTTTCCATTTAAAACCGAAACTCGTGTCGTTGGAGCGAACACTTGAATATCCCCTTGAATCTTATTCGCTAAGGCATTCAAACTCACCGGCGACATCACAATGCGATTAGAAACCACCGTGGGACCATAGACCGGATCACTCAGAACGTTTGCAACTCGACCATAATCATTAGGAGTAAGGACCTCACCATCCAAAACAATCTTGCTTCCCTCTAAATGAATATCAATTCCTTCTACCTCACGTAGACTTTTCTTCAAGTCACCTAACAGGCGAACCACATTTTGTTTGGCAACCGTACAGTCAAAAATAATGATGACCGCCCCATCAGGCTTTCTGACAATGACGTTTGTTTCGCCCTCGCCTACCCCTTTAAAAATCAGTTGTTTTACTCGCTTACCCACATAAATCGGACCCGGTTTTGCGACAACCGCCGGATTACCGACCGTAATCAACTTATCATCGGTTACTTCATCTGTTTCTAAATCAACAATTTTGTCCATGCCCATCGCAATCGGCTCTAAAGTTCGATGGTCTGCATCTTCTTCGGTACGGTCTGAAGTGTACTTCGACTTAGACCTGGGCTGCGGCTTAACCCGATCCCGATGTCTTAACGGAGGAGTCGGACTCGCAACCGGCGCATCCTCTGCCCTACTGAGTTCTACCGTCAGTTGAATCACCGCAAGAAGAAAAATCAGGAGCAAGTTTTTCATCGCTGACCCCCAGCAGGAGCCCGATTATCCTGCAAGAAGAGGTCCGATGCCCGTGCAGAGCTGAGGTTTGCTCGGTCTGCATCGTCGTTATTTCTTAGAGTGAAAATCAGTTTATTTGAAGTACCGCTGGTAATTGCGGCCAGCATAAGGGCCTGCTGCGGATCCACCTCGACCGTAATGGACGAGTATCCATCAAAATTGGTCAAAGCAATCGTTTTCTGCTTATCCGTATTCGGATCGCGCTCTACTTTTCTGGCCACATTGTTGGTAATGTAGCGTCCGACGGCAAGGACCACCGTGTCTTGAAGAATGGTCTTTGCCACCCGATTATCCGCTGATGTATTCTGACCTGTTTTTACATCAACAATTGCAATGAGATCAACGCGATCGCCGGGCTTAATCAATTTACCAACGCTCGAAACTTCATCAATGGCAAGCGTGATTGCCCGCTTGCCCGGCGCAATCTGCGGCGCAAGACCAGTCCGCATATTTGGCTCCGTAATTCGGGTCAGCGTAAGCTGCTCGCCCTTTTTAAAGGGAACCAAAGCAATATTGCCGACAATGTTTTTAATCTCCATCGAAAATTGTTTTTCTCTTTTTTCACT
>CAIMNF010000479.1 GCA_903842755.1 Oligoflexia bacterium | reverse complement strand
CAGTAAGCTCGCTATAAGTGACGGGAACATAGCCCAGTTCACTGTTCATTTTCATTACGGCAAGTCCTGTAGTAAGACCAAAAATCTTCGCATGAGGATAAAGTGCCCGAGATAGTTCAAAAATACGGCGCTTTAAGCCCGTAGCTACTCCTAGCTTTCTATAATCCGGCGAAACAATTAAGCCGCTATTCACGACAAACTTTTCATGGGCCCAAGCTTCGATGTAACAAAAACCGACCCAAGCGCCATTGTCATCCACCGCGATTACAGCTTTGCCTTCCCGCATTTTGGTCATGATGTATTCGGGATCCCGCTTCGCTATTCCTGTACCCCGTGCTTTCGCCGAGGACTCCATTTCATCTACAATAATTTGCGCATACTTAAAATCGCCTGAATTGCTCACCCGAATCTTAATGCTGTCGGTGATGTATGCTGACTTTGAATTATGGTCGGAATTGACTGAAGCCATCATGTGCATATTTTCCCCCAAGTTAATGCCCCCCTATTGAGCGATTAATCTCTTGTACAACTTTTTTAACCGTTAAGCCTGCGGGCGGAGCCACAAAAATTGTGTCATCGCCCGCAATCGTTCCTAAAATTTTTCCCGGCTTATGGTGATCCAAGTAACGTGCCACCAATGAAGCTGATCCGGGAGTGGTCTTGATTACCACTAAATAGTCATTGTAATCAATAGAAACCAACAAATTTTGAAGGCTGGATTCGACCGCACTCTCCACCATCAGTGGATCCAGTCGGTAAACACTTCGTCCTTGTTGATCAAAACTTTTTATTGCGCCTACTTTTTTAAGAATCCGAGAAACGGTCGATTGGGTAATTTCAAGACCACGCTTTTCCAATGCCAAACGAATTTCTTCTTGCGTACTTGCTTTGCCAGAGTCGATCGCTTCTTTTACCGCTTGGGTGACATCTATTCTCATAAAAGTCCAATCAGTAACGCCTTTTGTACATGGAGCCGGTTCTCACTTTGATTGAAAATTACGGAGCAAGGGGCATCCGGTAGAGTGTTTGAAATTTCCTGGCCCCGAGCCATGGGTAAACAATGCATGACTACCGCATTTTTGCTTCCTAACGCCACCAAGCTTTCGTTAAGTTGGTAACCTCGGAAAGCAATTTCCCGCGCCTTTTTTTCGGACTCTTGCCCCATACTTACCCAAACATCGGTATAAAATGCATCCGCTCCATGACTTGCAAATTCTGGCGACGGATAGGCCGCAACACTCCCGGGTGACAATTTTGCCTTCGCTTGCGCACGTTCCAAAATAGCTGGATTAGGCTCGTAACCTTTTGGACAAGAATAACGAACATGCACTCCAAGCTGCGGAGCCATCAGCAACAAACTATGTAAAATATTGTTTCCATCCCCCAAATAAGTCAGTGTCAACCCGTTTAGTTTTCCAAACGTTTCTCGAAGGGTCAAGAGGTCTGCAAGAATCTGACAAGGATGGTGCAAGTCTGATAGTCCATTGATCACCGGAACACCCGACACAGTAGCCATTCTTTCAAGGCTGGCATCCTCAAAGGTCCGAACCATAATTGCCTGACAATATCCTGATAAAACTCTAGCGGTATCTTCCGGCTCTTCTGTCTTTCGATTTGCGGAAACACTTTCGATCGCAAAACCGCCGAGTTCATTCATCGCCACCGTAAAACTAAAGCGAGTTCGGAGCGATGCTTTGTCAAAAATCATCGCCAAAGATTTCCCTCGAACGGAAGTATCGAACGAATCACCGTTATTCCGAAGCGCCTTTAATTCGCTGGCGAGTTCAAGTAGGGATAAAATTTCGGATGAATCCAACTCTTCTCCGGTCAGTAAATGACGAGCGTTGATTTTAAAATCGAGCCATTTCCTGCTGGAACCGCTTCGAGGAATAGAGGCTTCGCGACCAAAATTAGACCGGGTCGAAGAAAATTGAGTTTGCATACTTATGCATTTTGTACATAAAAAAACGT
>CAIMNF010000478.1 GCA_903842755.1 Oligoflexia bacterium | reverse complement strand
TGTGTTTTTTTGCATTTTCGACCAGGAAATCAAGTTCCTCGCAGCTTACTGCAAATTCGTTCTTTAACCCTTCATGGGTGGCAAACATTTTTCGACCAAAGGCTTCGAAATCGCACCTTATTAAGTCATCGCAAGCAAGGGGGACCCGTTCAATTTCGTGAATGATGTAGCTGCACCTTAGATAAGTCGCGACCGGAATTTGAGTCCTTATCGCTTCTAAGTGATGCAATTTTGCGTGACGTAAACTTTTTATTTCTGGAAACGAAGCCTGGATGGCGCGGACTCCCGATTCACACTCTGCACGACGGGTGTTGTATTCGCTCGTCGCTAATGAATGCTTTACTCCTGTATCACACAAGACTAAATCGAGGTCATTGGCTAAGAAGGGAACGTACTCGTAGTTTAAAGATTCACAATCAATTTTGATCACTTGATTTTCTTGACCAAAAATATTTGCAAAGGGATCCATGATGCCGCAACGTACGCCTACAAATTCGTTTTCAGCAGCCTGCCCCAAAAGGGCAAGTTCAATCCGAGACAGTCCAAGAGCATAAAGTTGATTTAATCCAAATGCAGCACCACACTCTAACGCCGCTGAGGACGATAATCCGGCGCCTAACGGGATGTTGCCACCAAAAACACAATTGAATCCGTGAGGGAGTATTCCCGTTCTTTTCTGAATTTGATGAAGTATTCCCATTAAATAATTTGGCCATTGAAGTTCAGATTTTTGGTAATGATGACTGAGGTTAAACTGAAAAGATTGGTTTAAGTCGTGAGCAAATACGTGGACTTGAGAGTCTGTTCTTGGGCCTATTCCCAAAATTAGCGACCGGTCGATTGCGGCGGGAAGGACGAACCCATGATTGTAATCCGTATGTTCACCGATCAGGTTAATTCTACCGGGAGATTGGACTAAAAAATCAACTTTTGTACCAAAATGATCGAAGTATGCTTTTTGAATCACGTTTTTCATGGGAACATTTTCCTAAGACATCATGAACCAAATCAATACTGAAATCTACCCCCATCGACGGTATAATCCATTAACAGAAGAATGGGTGTTGGTCTCCCCTCATCGGACGAACCGTCCTTGGCAGGGGCAAACCGAGAAAGTCACTTCTAAAGGCCAAGTGAAGCATGATCCAATCTGTTATTTATGTCCCGGAAATTTACGAAATTTAGGGCAAACCAACCCGAAATTCGATTCGGTTTATTCGTTTGTTAATGATTTCTCCGCATTGGTCAGTGATATCCCGATTTTCTCGCCGGAAACGGCGGCAGGGCATCCTTTGTTTCAGAGTCGAGTGGAGCGAGGCGTGTGTAAGGTTGTTGTTTTTCGACCGGAACACCATTTGACCATTGCACAAATGCAAGATGAGCAAGTGCTTTCGGTGGTCGATTACTGGACGGAAGAGTATCGAGCGCTTTCGAAGTTAGGGTATCTCCGTCACGTTCAAATCTTTGAAAACAAGGGCGCCGTCATGGGCTGCTCGAACCCGCATCCGCACGGTCAAATTTGGGCGCAGGAATCCATTCCAAATGAGGTAAAAAAGAAGCATCGATCACAGGAAAAGTATTGGAAAAAAGAAAGTCAGGTTCTTCTGCTGGATTATGTAAAAGAAGAATTGAATCGAAAAGAACGCGTTATTTTTGAAAATGATCATTTCGTAGCTTTGGTTCCGTATTGGGCGGTTTGGCCTTACGAAGTTCTGGTGCTCCCGAAGCGCCATCTTCCCCACTTAGGTCAATTTAGCGCGGAGGAACGATTAGCGTTTGCAAAGGCTTATCGGCAAGTGGCTGTTCTTTACGATAATTTGTTTCAATTTGATGCCCCTTATTCTGCCGGAATTCACCAAATGCCTTTGGGAAATGCCGAGGACGAAAAATTTTGGCAATTTCATTTTATTTTTTACCCGCCCTTTTTACGATCCGCAAGTGTCAAGAAGTTCATGGTTGGATACGAAATGTTAGCTGAACCTCAGCGCGATCTTACCCCGGAGATATGTGCGAAAACCTTAAGGGAGCTTCCTGTGATTCGGTTTCAGGAATCCTGATGGTTTGCGATAGAGGCCGCAAGCATTAGAGCGGAAAACGTAAGCATTCCAATTCCCGTGTAGAGGTTTAAATTTCCGGATTGATCTGTTAGGGGTGAGTTATGCACGAAAAAGCCCGTAAAAATTAGGATAAGGCTTACGATTAAAAAGAAGAGGCCGATGATAAATCTTAAATCATTTAAATATTTCATGTCAGTTAGACCTTCCTTAAAAGAACATTAAATTGCAAATCAGCGTACATGCAATCACAAAGCTGGCGATGAAAAGGGGGTGTAGGTACCAGTGCTCGGTCGAATCTTTTGACTTTTCAGTTAAACTGTAGACCAGTCCAATCATTTCAGAGTCCTTCTTAGGAGTGGTCCATAAACTAATTACGGCCGTCATGACAAAACAAGAGGACCACGCGGCGATGGCAATTCCAAATGCTTGCGCCATTGCAGAGGTGAACATGTGCAAGGGAACAGAAACGAGCCATCCGCCTTTTCCTTCAGCGAAGGTAATTCCGTGGATTACCGCAGCAGTGACGGTGCCCGAAATTAAGCCCCAAAAGGCACCATTTGCGGTGGTTCTTTTCCAAAACATTCCCAGTAAAAAAGTAGCAAACAGCGGCGCATTGACGAACCCAAAAACCAACTGTAACAAATCCATGATGTTGTTAAAGCTTTTTGCAAAATATGCGGTCGCAATCGAAAATAAAATTCCGATAATGGTCGTTAATTTTCCCACTCTTAAATAGTGTTCGTCCGTCGCTTGTTTCTTGAAATAAGCCTGATAAATATCGTAAGTCCAAACCGAATTAAACGCCGTTACGTTGCCAGCCATGCCCGACATAAAGGAAGCCATGAGCGCGGTTAACCCCACACCTAATAGGCCAGTAGGATAAAAATAGGAAAGGAGAGAGGGCAAAGTCATGTCGTAGTCTACTCTTCCGTCGGGCTTTAACGGGAGTTGGAAAGTGTGACCGGAGCTTGATGAAATTTTCATCAATGCTAATGCAATGAGACCAGGAAAAATCACCACAAAGGGGAGTAGGAGCTTAGGAATTGCTGCAATTAAGGGCGTCCTTCGTGCAGAAGATAAACTATGTGCCGCCATTGCGCGCTGAACCACCAAAAAATCAGTGCACCAATATCCGAAAGAGAGGACAAAACCCAGGCCAACCGTCAAACTCCACACATCCACGTTCATCGGGTTTTCGGATGCACTTCCCATATAAGTCCACGCATGAGTAAAGGTAGGGGGAAGCGCTGCCTGAATTCCTTCCCAACCGCCAACCCGGTGTAGACCGGCATAGACCAAGGGAACGATTCCTAGCACGATCAAAAAAAACTGCAGAACCTCGTTATAAATTGCGCTCGTCAGGCCGCCTAAAGTTGTATAAACCATCACAATTCCCGCGGACAATAGGATTGAAAAACCGAAGCTCCAACCCAGCAACGTTTCTAAAAGTAGCGCGAGGGCATACAGTGAGATTCCTGACGAAAAGAGCGTCATGATCGCAAAAGTAATCGCATTGAGACCCCGAGTTTTTTCATCAAACCTGAGCGCTAAGTATTCGGGCACTGAACGCGCCTTACTTCCATAATAAAAGGGCATCATGAATAAGCCCAAGAAGACCATCGCTGGAATCGCCCCGATCCAATAAAAGTGACTGGTCATGATTCCGTACTTTGCGCCGGATGCGGCCATCCCAAGAACTTCTTGTGCACCTAGATTGGCTGAAATGAATGCAAGGCTGGTAATCCAGAGCGGGATTCTCCGGCCACTCATCAGAAAGTCTCCGCTTGATTTAATTTTTCGTTTGAGCAGATAACCAATGCCCACGACAAAAACAAAATAAATGCTGATAATTAGGGTGTCGATCCACGTTAAGTGCATAGCCGTCAGTATGACAAAACTCCAACGGGCGCGCGAGCTTTTAAATTAAAATCTACGGAAATCATTAAATTGCGTTTGGTTTTTCAAAACGTCCTCAGTTACAATTTAGACAATGATGCGCACATTTGGTTTGGTTTTGTCACTCCTCATCCCATGGATTTCTCATGCACAACTTACCTTAAATCAACAGGTGGTGGCAGATCCCGTTCCGGTCGCAATCGCTCCGAATGAGTTGGGTGTTGCCGACTTCGAAATTTTGAGTGATGAACCCACGTATGAAGCCTCATTTATCGTCGACAGCTTTGAATGGACGAGAATCGCGCGATATTACCTTATTCCTAGGGCGCGAGTGAAAGTTACGAATAAAGGCGGCGGTGCCCAAAGGGTTTCCATTCGTTACCAAGGCATTACTTTTTCAGATCAGGTACTGGTTGCACTAATGCCTGATCCAGATCCTTCTTTCGTCGTTTTGGATGGGACCGGAACTAAGGAACTAGCGCACTTTAAAATTAAATATCATCCACGGCAAGGAAATGCGAATCGACTCGTAGTGGATCACAGCTGCTCGCCTTTCAAAGTTGAAGTGAATGCCGAGCAATTGACTGAGTCTTGGGTAGAAATTGGTTGTAAAATGGTTCTGTCAAAGTCAGATGTAGGCGCAAAACCGGTATTGGAGCTAATGATCTATTGGGATGGACCAAATGCGCAACTTCCACTGGTTCAAGACGGACTTGCTTTAGAAAAGGGAAATTTTCCATTTCAATCGGTAAAACTGACCTCAGAACAGCCGCGAGTGATTTTCCAAAAAGGACTGGAAAAAATTACGTTGACTCAGCATGTAGCGGAAACCTTTCACCGTTTTGTACTAAGCGCGGGTTTAGGCTTGTATCAATATGAAACTCAAGAAAATAGTGTAACAAATTCAAAGTTAGTTCCCTTTGGAACTTTGTATATGTCTTATTTTGTAAGTGAGGCGATCAAAGTGGCATCTTTTTGGGCGTTTCCGGGCGATTCTAGGTTTCAAACGGATGTGGGGCTTTACATGGTTGCAGAACAATTTAGAGGGGTCGATGAGCGGCTGAGCATGAACATCTTGTTAGGAGCCCATATGCTAGAGTATACGGGAAGGACTCAGACCCACTTTAATTTTAGCGCACCTCAAGGAATTGAGCTCACCTTTCGAGATCTTTTTGCCACACGCCAAAATTTTTCAGTCGGTGGATTTTTTTATCCAACGATTAATGGACAGTCCTATATCAATTCCTGGATTCGATACGGATCAAGTAAATTGTTTTATGAAGTGAACTACATCACTTGGACGGAACCCTATCCTAGTGGATCGGTGAGTTCAGAAAGTGTTGGTTTTTCGATAGGAATGCCGCTTTATTTTGCGCTCTAGCCTTTCTTTTTAAAAGCGGCTTAGGTAAACTTTCTTCACAATGAACCTTCAAAAAAGTCCTGAGCTATTAAAGTTTCTGAATGTCGCCATCATGGATGCCGATTCAGAGAACGATTTAAAAATTGCGGAAGAATATGCCAACAGCATAAATATTCAAACGCGGGAACGCATTTACACCCAAATACAGGTTTTAATGGAAACCGATCCAGCACCCCTGGACGAGCTAGGAACCGAGTCGAACCGTTGGTTCGGAGACGGCGATGAAGCGATAGCATGGCTTCGATCGCTGCAGTCCTGTTTTGGAGGGATGTCAGGATCTTCGGAATTAGAGTTGATCGTAAAAGATTCAAATGGAGCGGTACTATTAGAAGGGGATTCGGTAACGGTCATTAAGGATCTGAAAGTAAAGGGCGGATCAAGCGATTTAAAGCGGGGCACTTTAGTGAAGAAAATACATCTGACTTCTGATCCCGATTTGGTTGAATGTCGGGTGGACGGAAGTACGTTAGTGCTGAGAACCGAATTTCTTAAAAAATCATGAACCAAACTCTAAAATATGACTGCACTCGCCCTTCATGGGAAAGTGGCGATAAGTTAATTTTGGGTCGTAAGTAATTTTGACTTGATCCGTCTTACTCCCTTGTTGGGCAATTGAAAGCCTGGCCTGCGAGATATAAGTATCTAAGTGATCTTTGATGATCGCTTGATATTCTCG
>CAIMNF010000477.1 GCA_903842755.1 Oligoflexia bacterium | reverse complement strand
AGAGTTTGCCGTCAAAGCCCAAGCCCTCAGCCAAATTGCTGTTTTCTATTGAATACGTCACATGCACGGTGTAAGCTCCATTGAGGTTGAACTCCCAATTGGATTTGAAAAGTTGTCCCGCGCTGAAGTACTTCTCAGTTCTGACCACCTTAAACCCTGAAATAATTCGGTTCCATGTGGTCACCGCAAGTGGACAGTGTCTGTCCTCGTTTCCCCAGTTTGCAGATACAACTACAGGGCGGTTAATTTCTTTCATTGTTTTGTATACCCGAAGTCGTAATGCTTAGGCCAGAAGTCCTTTGAATCCAAGTATTTATCTTCAACATTTACTCCTAGGTCAGTGTTGCAATTATCAATTGCATCATTTGTAATAAACGCACAGACTCCTTAGACTCCTTAGACTCCTTAGACTCATCTTTGTTTGGATCGGGCTTTTGATATTAATCCAATCTACACCTAAAGCAGGGACCTTTTCAATTTCTTCTGGGTTAGATTTGAAATTGAAAAATCATTAACTTAGCTAACTCAGATAACTTCCAAAACATCGATTGGAACATATCGTTCTGCCTTTGAATAGGCTAAAAAAATCACTCCACTGATTCAAGTCTCCTTTGGGAATGGCTATACACAGAATCGATTGATTGGACTAAAAGTTAGCGCTGAACTTATAAACTCAGTTCTGCACTCTCTAGGTATCTAAAAAGTCTATTGCGTAATAAGCATATCTGGACTAGCGATCGGTCATGTTGCGTATTCGCCCCTTTAAAGCGCTAAATGAGGAGAGGGGACAATACACAAATCTAGCAACTCAACTAAAACGTCCATCACTCTGACGAGAAGTTTTGTTAGCAATTCGTCCCAATCCCCTTGGGCACCTATTAAGCACGGTGTAGGAGATGAATGATCAAAGGTCCCTATTTACGCGAACACTTTAGATCCTGATCGTTTGGTACCCTCAAACTCAACCTTGATGTAAATAATGAAGTTTCACTTTAGAAATTATTTATCCGTAAATTTGTTGAGATACGTGGAAAAATATATAGCAATTGAGTGTTTTTGTTTTGATGTGCGACTTTTCATAGATTTCTGTGAGTAGGTCGCACTCCTTGAGTGCCCATTGGGGAAATGTGCGTTTTTTGGGATAACTTTTGCGCGCAATTTTTCGTTAATGATTTCAACGCTCAAAACTTGAGATCCAGACGAATGTTGGTTTTTGGTCATTATGAATTTTTGGTAACTATGGAATTAGGTGATGATCTGTTCTAGCTGCAATGGTTGCCCCCGGTGTCAGGGTAGTTGTCGCTTTTAGTTAAATGCAGACCGGTCCAAGTGTTGCTGGAATCACCGTCCAAGTGTGCTGGAATACCCATATTGAGCAATTACGAGGGGCTACAACTAGAAAGCTTATTGAGGCTGATACTAAGGCTGCGGATAACAGAAAGCCAGGCTCGTCAAAAACCTATATAAATCGATGACTTATATCGATAATTACGGAACGTGTAATATTTCGTGTAATTGACCAAAAATTGTAAATTACAATTTTTCCAGCGTTTTGGTCAATTTTGCACTCAGACGCGACATTTAAACAGCCAAAATTTGAAGCCAGGCTTAGGACTTGAACCAGTTGGGGCAAAAGTTCGGATCTACGTTCGGGGCTCGAACTTTAGGGATTGAGCGGCATCGGAATTGAAAACCGTGTCATATGTCGTGCAATTGGTTTGTAGTTCGTAGGCAGTTGTGGAACTATATACCTAGAGTGATTCAAGAAAATGCGTATCCCAAATGTCGCTACATTTCAGGATCAATTCCCTGCCATAGCGCAAGGAGTTCTCGTAAGTTCGTTACTTGCATTTTTTCTAAAACCTGCGCCCGATATTTCTTTGCGGTATCAGAAAAAATGCCGAGTTCTTTGCCCGTATCTTTGTTACCTAGACCTTTCAACATGAGCAGAAAAACTTTGTTTTCTTGT
>CAIMNF010000476.1 GCA_903842755.1 Oligoflexia bacterium | reverse complement strand
ATCATGGAGGGGAGGTCGGCGTCGTAAAGGTAAGCGCAACCCAGCATTCCAATCGCGACAATCCCTTTGAGAAGCTCGGACGCCAATGACTCGGGCGCGTCGGTAAAAATCTTCTTCTTTAACCATACGGTCAGAGCATAGAGCCCTAAAAATGCAACACTAAAACAAAGCGAGGCAAAAACGCGACTCCCAAAATAGGTGGTACCGCTCGAAGGTGCCAGGCTTGCAATAAACAAGGCAATGCTAACGCCAAAGGGATAAAGATAACGGTGTGATGACTTTTCATCCTTCACTCCTTGAATTCCGAAAAATAACATCAATAGCGTTGCGGGCGCGCAAATCCATTTTAAAAAAGACGTGTACTCGCTTGAAACAATGCTGTTCTTGAGCGGCGCAAAAAACAATCCAGGCAGGATTAGGATCGCAGACATGATTACCAAAACCGGTGTCGGTCCGGCGAACCACTTAGATTTTGTATTTTCCATTCGCTGAGCTTAACGCAACTCCAAAAGACTTGCCATAGGCAATTGACAACCCAGCGTTGATGCAAGGTGGCGTCTAGGCTCAGCTCTTTTCGCCCTTTTATTCGCATACTATTCAAGCTCCTCCGTTGAATTTCCGAAAGAGAAGTAAGCATCTCTTGCGAGAGACGCGTAACCGATCACGGAGGAGGTCTTGTGCTCATTTTAAAAAGTCTGTTAGTAGCGATGATGGTCAGCAGTCCGGTTTGGGCGCTGACACCAATCCCTGGCTCTAATTTTAAGGTTCACATTGTTGCAGCCCGAAATTATCGAAGCAGCGATTTAGAGAAACTAAAACAAGCCGCAGCGGTCGTAGAGACAATTATGAATAGCGTTGAGTTCAAAAACAACATTTTGAATTTTAGTTACCAAGGGTCAAAAGAATTTGTTCAGAATAATGGTTTGAGTAATGAACAGCTTTATGAGTACCTTATGGCGGGAGCCGAAAAGTATCCCGTTCAAATGCAACCGCTAAACACAATGGAAGTGGAGTTCGAACTTTACAAACCTAAACTATTTTCTCAAAGGGGTGTGATCGGTTGGACCAATACTTCGATTAGCACTATTTATGTAAATCAAAAGTACTACCGTACGGAAGCGATTGCAGACGTCGCGGACAATATGGTGCACGAATGGTGTCACAAGATGGGCTTTGATCACGACTTTAATTATACCGATCGCAGGCCTTATTCGGTTCCCTATGGTGTGGGCGACTTGGTGGGACGAATGATCAACGGAGAGCAGTGAGCGCTCTCACTTACACAGGATTCTAAATTCATCTTCGGAAATGACTTTGACCCCAAGGGAGAGTGCTTTTTCAAGTTTGCTCCCCGCTTCCGCACCCGCTAGAACATAATCTGTTTTTTTGGATACAGAGGAAGAAACTTTTCCCCCGCGATCCTCGATCAGTTGTGTTGCTTCGGACCGGGAGAGCGTAGGAAGAGTGCCCGTTAAGACAAAGGTCTTTCCACTCCATTCCGATGAGCCTTTTTTGACCGTGGGATTGATGATCTTTATTTTTTCTAAAAGCGCGTCTACTTCCTCTTGATGGACGTGGTCTTGAAAAAATTCCAAAATACTCTTGGCCATTTCATCCCCAATCCCTTCGAGTTCGGTGAGCTGTTCATGGCTTGCATTTCTTAAGTGGCTAAGGGAGTGGAGCTTTTGGGTGAGCAGTTTCGCGGTTGCTTCACCGACGTGTCGGATGCCTAATCCATAAATAAACCGATGGAGTTCGGGATTCCGAGCGTGATCAATCGCGTTTAAAAGTTTGTGCGCAGATTTATCGGCAAAGCCCTCGAGCGCTAAAAGATCAGACTTTTCCAAGTCAAACAGATCAGCCAAGGACTTCGCTAGTCCTTCGTCCACCAACTGGTCTACTATTTTGTCGCCTAAACCTTCGATGTTGAGCGCGTCTTTCATGACAAAATGTTTGATGCGTTCCTTTAGTTTTGCCGTACAGTTGCGCCCCATGCATCGAAGCACGGCTTCGCCAGGTTCTTTCATTGTTTTTGAGTTGCACACGGGGCAACGGTCGGGGAGCGTGAATTTTCGTTCATCGCCGCGCCGTTTTTCTTTTAAGACCTCGACCACTTCGGGAATGACGTCGCCCGCGCGTTGGATGACCACATGGTCACCGATGCGGATATCTTTGCGATCAATTTCGTCCTGATTATGGAGGGTCGCACGTTTCACCATGACCCCGCTTACGCTGACGGGAGTGACTATTGCCACGGGGGTGAGGGCGCCCGTGCGCCCCACTTGAACTTGAATGTCTTCCACAAGGGTCACGGATTTTTTAGGAGGGTATTTAAACGCAATCATGCTTCGCGGAGCACGAGCAATAAAGCCTGCTTGTTCTTGTTCTCGGAATGCGTTTAGTTTGGCGACCACTCCGTCTATTTCAAAAGGAAGAGTATCCCGCAACGATTCAATTTCTTTATAAAACTGAAGGACTTCTTGGGCGCCCGAACAAACTTTGTGCCAATTCCCAACCGGTAATCCCCACTCCTGGAGGAGCGCTTCATAGTCAGAAATTTTAGGAGGCGGAGTAAATCCACTGGAGTCGCCTAAGCCATAAAAAAAAGCTTTCAGTGGACGAGTCGCCGTAATTTTTGAATCAAGTTGCCTCAGCGATCCTGCCGCTGCATTCCGGGGATTTGCGAAAGTCTTTTCGCCCCGATTCTGCTGTTCTCGGTTTAACCGCTCGAAATCTTCGATGAATAAAATCACTTCGCCGCGAATTTCAATGCGCGCGGGCGGATTTTTGGTTTTTAACGTGAAGGGAATCGAGCGAACAGTCTTAATGTTTTGGGTCACGTCTTCGCCCCATTCACCATCGCCACGGGTCGCTGCGTGGGTGAGTGCCCCATGCTCGTAGGTCAGATTGATGGAAAGTCCGTCAAATTTTAGCTCCGCAAAGTATTCCAGTTTTTTTTGGGCATCGACGTCTAAAACGCGATGCACGCGCTCATCAAACGCAAACCACTCTTCTTCGGTAAGTGCATTGGCAAGCGAAAGCATGGGGACGCCGTGCTTTACCTTTTGGAACTGATCAAGGGCTTTGCCGCCGACACGATGGGTGGGCGATTGGGGACTAACCAGTTCGGGATATTTTTCTTCGAGCTTTTGAAGCTTTCTAAATAGTTGGTCGTATTCGGCGTCTTCAATCGTGGGTTCATCTAAAACGTAATAGTGGTGATTGTGGAGTTCAATTTGCGCGATCAAATCCTTCATTTCTTGCAGTACGGATTTAGGGGGAGTCATGGCTAAAAATAATACATGACTGCAGGCGAAATCGAGAACAATTTTTGGCTAATGGACTGTCCAGGAGAAAACGAGGTCGTCGTAGAGTTAATTTCCAGGGTTCCTCGAAAATAAATTTGCTTTTTCCATTTATAAATTCCGCCAATTTGGAAGGTAAGGTCCGAGGTAGAGGTCGCCGCTCCAAAATTTAAATCAGTTTGATGGTACGATTGAAACAACCCGACATCAAAATTAATCAGTGCTGTAATTTCTTCGGTGATCGGTAGATTTCCCCCAAAGCCGATAAAAACACTTCCTAGT
>CAIMNF010000475.1 GCA_903842755.1 Oligoflexia bacterium | reverse complement strand
TTCAACCTCTTCCAGGCTATTTCTTCTAGAGTAACCATTTCGAATGAGATCGCTGAGATTTCCAACTCTAGCCATATTGTTCTTCCGGGCGTCGGCGCATATGGTACTGCGATGAAGAAAATTCAGAATTCAATTCCGCTTCATTCCTTACGGAGGGAAGTTTGCGAAAATAAAAAGCCGTTTTTAGGAATTTGCGTGGGAATGCAAGTATTGGCAGAGAGCGGATTTGAATTTGGAGAGCATAAAGGGCTCGAATGGGTTGCGGGAAAGGTATGTCAGCTTAAGACAGGCGGTTTGCCTTTGCCGCATATTGGATGGAACAATGTAATTAGCTGTGCCCCATCCCCATTGTTTAAAGGACTAGAAAATAGTCCGGATTTTTATTTTGTACACAGCTTTGCTTTCGAGGTTGAAAATCCCTCAGAACAAATCGCCGTTACTGATTACGGGGAGAAATTCACAAGTGCTATTCAAAAGGAGAATATTTTTGGAGTTCAATTTCACCCGGAAAAAAGCCAACGGGCTGGGTTGCGATTGGCTAAGAATTTTTTGTCAATATCATGAAAAAAAAGCGTCTTATCCCTATCCTACTATTGCGTAATGGATTCTTAGTTCAAAGCAAAGAATTTCGAAGGTTTCAAAACTTAGGGAATCCTATTACGGCTGTCAAGCGCCTAAGCGAATGGGCGTGCGACGAATTAATCTACTTAGACATAACGAAAGATTCAACTTATGACATGCGCAGAGATGATTTAGGACATCCAAATCGGAACAACTTACTTGATATTATAAGTGATGTTTCAAAAGAGTGCTTCATGCCAATAACTGTCGGTGGGGGGATAAGAACTCTTCACGATATTGAAAGCAGACTATCTGTCGGTGCAGATAAGATTTCTATAAATACTAAAGCGCTTGAAAACCCCTCTTTTATAGGCCTCGCAGCTAAGGAGTTTGGAGCGCAGTGTATTGTCGTCTCTATTGATGTAAAGAATATTGACGGAAATAGTCGTGTAATGTTTGGAGGATGTACAAAGGCGACAAAATACACCGCTATTGAATGGGCTAAACAAGTAGAGCATGAAGGCGCCGGCGAGATCCTTTTGAATTCGGTTGATCGAGATGGACTAAAAATAGGCTATGATCTTGAACTCTTAGAGTCTGTTAGTGCTCACGTGCAAATCCCAGTTATCGCATGTGGAGGAGTCGGAGAGTGGAATCATTTTACTGAAGCCCTTGAAAAAACTAAGGTCGATGCTGTCGCAGCAGCAAATATATTTCATTATAGCGATCAAAGTGTTTACTTAGCAAAAAAGCACCTATTTGAGCAAGGATTAAACGTACGCAGCCCAGAACTGTTGGAGATTGTATAACTATGACTAAAAAAATGAATTATTGCGCAAGATGCACTTACCCTTTCATTGCCGTAAATCTTTCCATTGACGATGAAGGCATTTGCGCTGCTTGTCGCACTGCCGAATCCTTTAATTCACTAACACCTGCTTTTTGGGCAAATAGAAAAAAATTGTTCGACAAGAAAGTTGAAGAATTTTTATCAAAAAAGAAAGACTCGGAATACGATTGCGTAATTCCAGTCAGCGGCGGCAAAGATAGCTATTTTCAAACCCATATTATGACCAAAGAATACGGACTCAAGCCCCTTCTGGTCACGTATCATGGCAATAATTATTTGCCCGAAGGCGATTATAACCGGGATCGGATGCGTCACGTTTTCAATGCTGACCATATAGTAATGGGCCCTAGTGTAGAAGTGCTTAAAAAGTTGAATCGGATTTGCTTTAAGAAAATGGGCGATATGAACTGGCATGCCCACTGCGGCATATTTACTCTTCCGATTCAGGTTGCGGTTCGTTTTAATGTTCCGATGATGATTTGGGGAGAAATAGCATGGGATATTTCTGGAATGTTCGAGCCAAATGATTTCGTTGAATTTAGCGCACGAGTTCGTCATGAACACAGTCTGCGCGGATTTGAGTGGTTCGATATGATCGATGACCCTACAGACTCACTCGCCAAAAAGGACTTACTTTGGGCGATTTACCCTTCGGATGCAGAAATCTTAAAAATTGGCGTAAAGGGTCTGTACATTGGGAATTTTTTTAAATGGGATCCGTATCGGCATACAAAACTTATGGAGGAAACCTACGGCTGGAAGTCATCTGAAACTCCCTTTGAGCGAACATATCGACGGGCGTCTAATCTGGATGACCGTTACGAAAATGGTGCTCACGACCTTTTAAAATTTATTAAGTTTGGGTATGGAAGAGCTTCAGACCATGCTTCAAAGGATATTCGTACAGGTGACCTTACGCGTGAACAGGGTATAGAAATGGTTCGGCGATACGACCATGTAGTTTCCACGGATCTTTACTTTTGGTTAGACTATGTAGGAATGACCGAATTGGAGTTTTGGGAAACTGCGGACAGATTCCGGGATCCTAGGGTGTGGTGGATTGAAGATGGCCAATGGGTAAAGGATAACATCTGGGGCACACCTTCTTCTTACGGACCTGTGCATCTTCCTGAGGCTGCCCAAGAAAAGTATAAGAGATTAAAATGATCCCTTCTATGACCGACGGTGAGCTAAAGCAGTATTGCGAGAGTGCTAAAGTCTCATTTAAGTTGATCTCTCCGCCCTATTGGACGGCTGAAATCTACGGTTTCGGCAAATGGATTAGAAAGTATGGTTATTATCCTAGCTTCTTGCCTCTCTGCATCTTTACAGACCACGGTCCTGCACAAACTGGAGTCATTTCGCCTCATGAGTTAGAATCAGATGCGCCTACTCAGTTTTATCATTCGCCCAATTGCGTAAATACTTGGAAAAAAGTATCCCGCAAGCGATGCAAGGTGTTACTGTCGCCTTTTGCTTTTTGCCGAAAGATGAACCGTATTGAAGTAATGGCGAATGCTCGTGGAACACTTGCGTTTCCGGCACACACCACCGACTCAATTAATGATCATTCCGATCTAAACATATATATAAACCAGCTGAAAAAGCTACCCGAGGAATATCAACCTGTCGCAGTCTGCCTACACCCTACTGACATAAAAAATGGACGAGAAAAAATTTTTAAAGAAAATGGACTTCCTGTTTATACAGCTGGTAATTCCTTAGATGATCGTTTTACTGAAAGATTTTACGAAATTATAAAACACTTTAAGTTCACCACTTCGAATATTATTGGCGCCTATACTTATTATGCAGTTGAAATGGGCTTACCATTTTTCCTGTATGGAAACGGGCCAGGCTGGGTAAATTATAGCGACAAAAATATTCCATTGGGCCCGTTTAACCCGTACCTTCTTTATCAGGATTATCGGACTGTACATGATCTATTCTCAAGCGTAACTCATCAAATTTCGACCGAACAAAAAAATTACATCCTTCGGGAGTTGGGCATTTTGAATGGCATTTCCAGATTTGAAATGGCATTTACATTGTACTTATCATTCATTGAATGGTTAATTAATTATTCATCAATTAAATACTTAATTTTAGACTTCCAAACTCGATTGGGCAGGGCGTTAAAAAGAATAAATTTTTTTTCGAAATTTAATCCGTAATTTTAAAGTTACTTAAAAAATTCTCTTTGTTGATGGGGCTTAATCTTGGACTAAGAGTACCTGATTTCTTCGCGGTAGCAATCCATCCAATTGGAAAAGTAGTCCCTTTGTGTGGCCCTCCATCATAAAACCATTCAATCCATTTAA
>CAIMNF010000474.1 GCA_903842755.1 Oligoflexia bacterium | reverse complement strand
GTAGTTAGACTTGGTACGTGCAAAATCGAAGGGGTCGGTCACCTTGATCCCCAGCCGCGCACTATAAAGAAGCGAATACGGATCAATTGAATCGCTAAACCTTAAATTCGAGGAAAATCCCGACCATGCGTTAAGCGATGTAACGAACGTAAAGATAAAAAAGGCAGTCTTAATAATTCGCATCATGATGGATCACCTAACTCTTTCTGAGGAGAGGACTAGACGGCGGCTGCGAATCCTCCATCGATAACCACATCAACACTTTTTCGGGAATCATCGGCGGATCGATATTAACGTGAATCGCTTTTAGTGTTTCTTCTGGAGTGATATTGCGGTGATTTCCGCGGAACAGTGTTTTAACTAATGCAACTGCGATGAGTCTGTTTTTGCGGGTAAACCGTTGTTCAATGTAAAACCATTTTTCGTCCCACCCGATCACTTTAGAGTGGAGCTTGTAGCGATCAAACGGATTGAGCGATTGGCGATATCGAATCGTCACTCCACCGACCAAGGGAACCCAGCCGCGCGTTAACGCCACTTTCGCTAAGTCGGTTCTTAGCATAATGTCGATTCGCCCTAAATCCATAATGGGCAAAAATCGGCCATTGTTCATGTGCATATTTAAATCAAGATCATTGGGTAAAACAGTTAAATGCAAAACAGACTCCGACAACGGATGCAATCTGCGTCTAAAAAAACTTTCGATTACGACCAAAAACAAGCGAAACAATAAGTTCATGGAGCCCCAGTTTCGATAATCAAATTGGTCCAAAGCGCGGAGCCCGGGTGGGGTTTGTTTTTGAGCGCAAAGTCCATATCAAAAAGCGACTTTTCAAAAAGCTGAAGGGTTTTCACCGACCATTTTCGCTTCCAACGCTCTAGGTTTTTCATTAAATAAGGGTTTCTTTTTTCGTAAGAAGTCGATCGGGTTTCCTGCTCCATCAGAAGTACTTTTAAATGTCGCAAATTCCAGGCAACCAAACCCATCAGCGGCAGATGCAATTCCATATCGGCGCCGAACAAATTGGCGTATTTTAAAGCACGCGGTAAATCGCGACTGAAAAGCGCATCAATAAAGTCATCGCGCGAATGCGAGTCGACTCCGCTTAATATGACTTCGGCGCGAATCGCAGCATCGTCTTTCACTAGATCAATTTTGGAGAGTTCTTGTTCCACCATTTCTAGCGACCACGGATCTAAACTATGGAGCAGCGCATTTTCCGAGGCCGATAAGGTGAGGTGTTTTCGCTTGGCCAAATATTCGATGGCCACTTCGCGCTCATGTTCTTGCACTTCTTCGCAATGAATGACAGGAATATTTTCCTGGAGAGTTTTCGCCCACTTGCGCCTTGAATCAAACCCCTTGGAAACGAAAACCGCAACGCTGCTCAACTGTTCAATGTGTTGTGCTTCAAAGGCACTGGCTTTGCTGTCCGAAGTGGATTCAAAATTTTTCAGAAACGGAATCCAAGCTTCTAACCCATTCAAATCGTCGGCGGCTGTGACGATCATTAGCTTGGCCCCTCCCCACATGGAGAAACTTTGGTAGGAATCGAAAACAGCTTCGAGAGAATTTTCACTCCCATCCCATTTTTCGTAATTGAATTCGGATTTGCCGGATTCTCCCAATACGGCCTTTTCGATGCGTTTAATGAGTTCCTTGATTTTGAGTCT
>CAIMNF010000473.1 GCA_903842755.1 Oligoflexia bacterium | reverse complement strand
GGGCCCACAGGCGTAGGTAAAACCGAAACTGCAAAGGCGTTAGCGGAATTTTTATTTGATAGTGAAAAGGCCTTAGTTCGAATCGATATGAGTGAGTACATGGAGAAGCATTCGGTGTCGCGCTTGATCGGTGCGCCTCCCGGATACGTGGGTTACGACGAAGGGGGTACTTTGACAGAAGCCGTTCGACGCCGACCGTATTCGGTTCTGCTGTTAGACGAAGTCGAGAAAGCGCACCCCGACGTGTTTAATATTTTTCTTCAAATCTTGGACGATGGCCGAGTGACCGATGGTCAGGGCCGCACGGTGAATTTTTCCAACACCATTATTGTGCTGACCTCTAACCTGGGAAGCGATGTGATTCTGGGCGAAAGTAATCCAGTGATTCGGGAACAAAAAATTCAGCTTCTTCTAAAAGGGGCGTTTAAGCCAGAGTTCTTGAATCGAATTGACGAGACCGTGATTTTCGATCAGTTGGAACAAAAAGATTTAAGCAAAATTATCGCCCTTTATTTGGCCCAGCTGAATCGCGCCTTGGCAGAAAAGGGACTCGTGCTTGAGTTAACTCCGGCCGCGACAGGGCAACTTTTAGAGGAAGGCTATGATCGTGACTATGGCGCCCGTCCGCTAAAACGCGTGTTCCAAAAGCGCATTCAAGATGTACTGGCGATGGAGTTGTTGCGGGGAAATCTAAAAGGCTCTGATCGCGCGCCAATAAAAGTGGTTTTAGATTGGGACGCCAAAGCCCTGGCGATGAAAGTCAGCTCACCCGGATAATTTTTTTGCACCGATAAGAGCAGCAGCAAGCTCGGAGAATCCTTCACCACAGCTAGCCTGGGTAATCCACCGGGGATGAAATTTCATCTTCGGTAAAAATGGGGTGACATTTGCCACGCCCACACTATACTCAAACGCTTCAAACAAGGGTTCGTCGTTCGGGGAATCCCCAACGTAAATCCATTCGTCGCCACGTGTTCCAAACGCGGGGAAGTGTGGGTCAATGTGTTTTAGTGCAAATTCTACGAATGCCTTAATGCCGTCTCGCTTTGTATAACGTCCGAACCAGGTGTTCACGTGGATGCTCGAAATTTTTGCGATCGCCCCTTGGCTTTCGCAAAAACTAACGAGGTCGTCGATCTGTTGTGGAGCCCATGCCGGGACATCTTCGCAAAAATCAATCGCCAAGTCATACTCGCGATAATTTTGGTCCGATGCAAATTGCGCATCGGGAAAATGATCTTGGATGGCCTTGCGTAAGTTACTTAACTTGCTCTTTGCTTGTTCGGATTCGGTTGGACTGAGAGTGTCGATCCGCTTCCGCACGCCTTGGTGCATGTAAAAGGTAAAGGCACCGTTTTCGCCCACCACGCCATCCACCGGCCAGAACCGCGCAAGGTGATCGCACCAGCCAGCCGGCCGGCCCGTTACGGGAACCAAAAAAAACCCCGCCTTTTTTAACTCCCAAAGGGCGTTAAACGCTTGCGCCGTAATTTTCCCGTGCGACGAAAACGTATCATCAATATCAAAACAAACGCCGCGGATCGATTTTAAATTTTCGCTGGTGATCATTTAGTGCGTGTAAACAATTCCGCCCGCAATATAGGAATAAGTATTGGATAGGCTTAAGCCTAGCTCTGCGGAATAGGCAAAGTAAGGGGTTAACTTCATAAACGAGCCCATCACAAATTGCGAAGTCGTTTTATAGGTGCCATCGATAAAACTCATGCCCAGCGGAAGGGCCAAAAACGGGTCCACCGCCGTGCCATTTTGCAGTTTAAAGGATTTGTGCGTGTAGGGGATTACCGAAAGGTCGTTCTCCGTTACGCCGGACTGAAGCTTATAGATGTAACCTTGAAGCGCTACTCCTGCCCCCAGTTGGCCGTCAATATCGGGCAAAAAGTCGAATGTATAGGCACCACCGAGTCTAAATTGTCGGGTCCCTGAGCCTGGACCGATACCCACCTGTAAGTTCGAAAGGGGCGTCAGGCCATAGGTAAATTTAGCGTTTATGCCAAAGCCAGAATTGTCCCCCAGGGTAACTTCGGGCTCAAGTCCTACGCTCCATTGGTGTTGGTCAACGAATTGAGTTAATGTAAAAACCCCAGCTCTTGCGGTCTGCGCCGCTAGGCCGAATAAAATGCAGCAAATTAAACTTAGTTTTACAGACACCATGGCTGAATTGATCGATGTTTTCATTGGCTAATAGAATGACTCTAGTCCCAAGAGACTGTCAAGTTAGCAAGCCGCCAGACCTATGCTTTTCTTGACAAAGTTCGATCGCTTGATTAGCCTAGCGATATTCGTCCTTAACGGTACTTACCGGCTTAGGATTCATGATTCCACTAAAGATTCATGCGCTAAATTGTGGTGGCCATAGCTCAGTTGGTAGAGCACTGGATTGTGATTCCAGGTGTCGCGGGTTCAACCCCCGTTGGTCACCCCATTTACACACATACTGAACCCCTGATAATGGGGATCACAAAGAGTGTAAGCGGGAGCTACAGTTTGTAAATCGAATTGAGGACGGGGAAGCGGGTTAACCACTTCCCCTTTTTTATTTGTAGTAATGGTGCGCGTGAAGGCTTGGGAAATCACGCCATTCAATAAAACTTCGCCAGCCATCGAATAAAGACTCTGTCCGTCTGATGCTTTGCCTATTGGCACAAATCGAATTTTCTTTGGGAAAAATGTTCTAATGATAGGAAAGCAATCCATTGGGCGAATGGCAATGGTTTCAGCAAGGAACTCAAAACGCGCTTTGATTTCCTCAATTTTGATTTTTGGTGC
>CAIMNF010000472.1 GCA_903842755.1 Oligoflexia bacterium | reverse complement strand
GGTTAAAAAATCGGAGACCCCTTCATTTATCCAATCTTCAAAAAAGGCCTATCAGGACCGATTCGCACGCCCTTTAGAACCATGGGTCGTAAAAATATCCCAGGGAACTCATCTCATCCGTTAAATTTCCAAATCGTATGGCTTTGGTAGACTTGACCCTTTTTAAGAATCTCCCTAGGGAGCGGCTGCGATTCTAGAGCAATTCCCGTACGGGGCACAAATGGGTCCGACAAGCCATCCCCAGTGTATACGTGCAGTGACGCGTCGGTTGAAAACACAGTTACACTACGTCCGGTTCGGGGGTGTGTTAAAATCGCGGACTGCCTTAAGTGCGACTCATTTTCTTGAATCACAAACGAATCGTCTAGCACACATCCCTTCAATTTTAATGAAACGGGAGACTTCACTTCCGTTCGTTCACCAGTTGGGATATTTTGAGCATCTCGTTCTAACTTAGCACGAGCAAAAAGGGTAAGTTCCAGCTCGTCTACTGGCGCAAAATTAAAATAAGCGTGCTGGGTAAGTCTAAGCAAAGTATCTTCGGTCGACTTTGCATTAAAATAAATATGAAATTCATTTTGCATCACCTTGTACTGAACACTTGCCTTTACTTGCCCGGGATATCCCTCGTCGCCTGCAGGACTCACTAAATTAAATGTCACAGAAGATGAATCCACTTGAGTGGTTTCCCACAATTTTTTGTTCCACCCGATTTCTCCGCCGTGAAGGTGGTTTATTCCATGTTCGTTTTTCTTGAGGGAATATTTTTTTCCATCGATGAACCATTCCATTTTTTGGTCCCCATTTTGGTTCCCGTTTGTGACCCTACCCGAGTAGCGTCCAACTACGCAGCCAAGGTAATAAGGATCGCTTTTATAGTCCGTCGCCTTTGGATAACTTAAGATTATATTTTCTTCATTACCGAAACGATCAGGAACAAAGAGCGAGATGATTCCTGCACCCCAAGGCTGTAAGATGGCACGAATCGCGCCGTTTTCATTTGATTCAGCCGATTTTATTTCAATTTCCGAGTCGATCATAGAATGGCATTTAGTTTAGTTTATGTTACGCTAAAGATCTATGCAGAAAACAGCATTTAACCCCATGATTACTAAAGAAACTTTTCTCAAACAAGTGAAGGACCTTGGCCTGGAATGGGCGAGTCTTCGACAAATCCACGAAACCAGCCAGCGTCGAATCGCACGAAACGCGCAACTTGAAACGGCGGCAGTAGACGAAAACCAAGGTTATATGGTGGAAGTCAGTGACCGAGGCGGTTTTGGGTATGCGGCTTCGCCAGACACCACCGCATCCGGAATTGCCCGCGCACTTGAAAAGGCGTTACAGCTTGCAAAGTCTAGCAAAGGATATGGGCTTTTCGCATTCGATCCAAGCCAACATCGCGGAAAGGGACAGTCGCGCTATCAGTCAGCCAAATGGGGGATGAACGGCCACTCGGAAAGGGAAGTATGGGAAAAACTCATTTGGATTTGCAATCAGCTTAAACATTCAGAAGTGATCATGACTCAATCGGTCCTTTGGACGATTCAAAATCATCAACTCTGGTGGGACTCGGAAGGGAACGATTTTGAAACAAACCTTTCGCTGGTGACTTACGATTTCGGCGTCACAGCGCACGCGGCGGGGGTCACCCAAAATAGAAATTTTGCCGGATTAAGCGCACATAGTTACCAATCGGATTTATTCGATTTTATGGCCTTGTCCTCAGATCAAATCAAAGAAATTTTGGAAGATGCGCGGGCACTTGTCCACGCCGCACCTTGCCCGGATGGAAAAATGGACCTCCTTTTAAGTCCAGACCAAATGATGCTTCAAATTCACGAAAGCATTGGGCACCCACTTGAGCTCGATCGCATTCTAGGCGACGAACGCAATTATGCTGGCGGCAGTTTCGTTGCCCCTTCGGACTTTGGAAAACTTCAGTACGGTTCTGCTCTTTTAAACGTGACATTTGATCCGACACTTCAACGTCAATTTGCAAGTTATGCTCGCGACGATCTTGGGAACTCCGCTCAAAAAGAATTTATTATCAAAGACGGCTTACTGGTGCGCGGCTTAGGAAGTCTTGAAAGCATGGCACGTTCTGGCATTCCCGGTGTTGCCAATGGTCGCTCAAGCGATTGGAACAGACCCCCCGTAGACCGCATGGCAAACCTAAACATTGAGCCCGGAAAATCTTCGCTCCAAGAAATGATTGAAGCGGTAGAGCTCGGGGTCCTCATGAAAAGCAATCGCTCCTGGTCGATCGATGATTTTAGAAACAAATTCCAATTTGGCTGCGAATACGGGCAAATGATTCGAAAGGGAAAACTCGCGGAAGTGGTCCGAAACCCAGGCTATCGCGGGGTGAGTGTGCCTTTTTGGAATAGCCTTAAAAAAGTGGGTAATGCATCTACTTTTGAAGTTTACGGAACCCCATTTTGTGGCAAGGCAGAGCCCAATCAAATTATTCGCGTCGGCCACGCCTCGCCCGCATGTTTGTTTTCACAAGTCGAAGTTTTTGGAGGTAATAGCTAATGAATTTTGAAACGGTAAAAGAACTTTCCCAATACGCATTCTCACTCTGTACCAGAAATCAGTCCTTAGAGCTTAGCTATGGGGGTGAAGAAACCACTTTTATTCGATTTAATCACGCCAAAGTGAGACAAGCAGGTCAAGTCCAAGAATCGTTTATTCAAAT
>CAIMNF010000471.1 GCA_903842755.1 Oligoflexia bacterium | reverse complement strand
TCATTACGGAACAGAAGAACAAAAAAAACATTATTTGCCTCGTTTAGCTGACGGACGAGACGTACCTTGTTTCGGCCTCACAGAGCCGGGAGCTGGTTCTGATGCGGGCTCCATCACATCTTCTGGTGTGTTATTTAAAGGTCAAGACGGAAAGATTTATATTCGCCTTAATTGGAACAAACGTTGGATCACACTGGCTGCAATTTCCACAGTTCTAGGTTTGGCTTTCCGTTTGCGTGACCCAGAGAATTTATTGGGCCGAGGCGAGGATCTGGGCATAACTTGCGCCTTGATTCCTGCTGAAACTCCGGGAGTCGTCATCGGTCGTCGTCATGATCCTTTGGGCGTTCCTTTCTACAACTGTCCGACTCAAGGTCATGATGTTGTGGTTCCTGTCGATGCAATCATCGGCGGAGCTGAGCGCGCAGGCCAAGGTTGGCAAATGTTGATGGAGTGTTTGGCAGCAGGTCGGGGCATCAGTCTTCCCGCGCAAAGCGTGGGGGGTGCTAAGCTTGCGAGCCGAGTGGTTTCCGCACACGGAGTTGTTCGTCAGCAGTTTACTGTGAGCATTGGTTTGTTTGAAGGGGTTGAAGAGCCTCTGGCTCGAATTTTTGCTCTGACTTATGGCATGGAGGCTACAAGACGTTATACTTTGGGCGCCTTGGATAAAGGAATTAAGCCCCCCGTTGTCACAGCCATGGCTAAATATTTTATGACGGAGCTGGGTCGTAAGGTGATGAACGATGCGATGGACGTCATGGGCGGAGCCGGAATCTCCATGGGACCTCGTAACTTACTGGCGCAAATGTATATTGGGATGCCCATCGGTATCACCGTCGAGGGAGCGAATATCCTCACCAGAACTTTGATCATCTTCGGCCAAGGCGCCTTGCGCGCTCATCCTTATGCGTACAAGGAAGTTGACGCCGTAAACAAAAAAGATTTAGGTGCTTTTGATGAAGCCTTCTGGGGACATATTGGCCATATCACCCGCAATGCCTTCCGCAGTATCGTTCTGTCGATAACGCGAGGATATGTGGCTCCGGCACCTGTGCATCCTGAACTCAAGGGCTATGTGCGAAGACTCACTTGGGCCTCTGCAAGTTTCGCGATTTTGGCGGATTTGGCCATGGGAACTTTGGGTGGGGACCTTAAGATTCGTGAGAAAATCACGGGTCGTTTTGCAGATATTTTGGGATGGATGTATATCGCCACAGCGACGATACGTCGATTCGAGGCTGAGGGTCAAAAAGTCGAAGATTTGCCCCTGGCTAAGTACACTCTGAAATACGCGCTTTGTGAAATTCAACGCAGTTTCGATGGAATCTTTGACAATATGTACGGTGTAAAAAAGAAGGGTCTTGGAGCCCGAATTCTTTTTGGAACTTTGCATATCGTATTTAAGGATATTTTGGGATTGTGGTCTCGCTTTAACTCCATTGGTTCCCAAGCTAGCGATCATCTACAGCAAGTGGTGAGTCACTCGATTCTTGCCGGCGGAGAACAGCGTGAGCGCCTTACGGAAGGCATATTCATGGCCAAGGGCCCCAAAGAGCAAATGAACCGCCTTGAAGTTGCAATGGCTTTGGTTCTTCAAGCTCAAAGTATTGAGCGTAAGGTGAGTAAAGCTCGTAAGTCGGGCGCGGTTCCTCGTTTGAAAGGCGATGCGCTGATGAATGCCGCCTTAGAGAAAAAAGTTATTACTGCCGAAGAATTTGAGACTTTGAAAAAAGCAGCTGCAGCTCGCTGGGAAGCCATTCAAGTGGATGACTTCAGTCACACAGAGTATCACGCAAATTCTTAATGTTTTAATTTGGGAAGTGTCTCGCCAGGCACTTCCTTTTTTTTGAAATTATCGTCCGTCTTTGCGGGCAATGCCTTCTCTGACACCAGCCTGACACGCTTCCAAATTTCTATTTTGATTTGATGCCGGATAGTCTGACTGACAATAGTACAATCTGTCCGCAAGAGATCCCACACCCACCTCCGCATTGTACCATGAAATGGCGCAAATTCGCTGCTCGGATCCTGGCGAGTTTGCATAGCGATTGCAAGGCGGGCTTGATTCCATCATTGCAATTAAAGTGCTTGGACCATGGAGGGCCAAGGCTGAACTCATGGAGGCGAAAAATCCAAAGGAAATGCCTACGAGACCTAGTGTAATTTTCATAAT
>CAIMNF010000470.1 GCA_903842755.1 Oligoflexia bacterium | reverse complement strand
GGACCACCACTCCTTGGACCTTACCCAGTAACTTAGCCTTAGCCGTTGGAAATGAAATTACGTACATTCAAATTAAAGTATCAGCGACCGGCAAAGAATATATTCTCGCAGAAGCGCGCGTAGGCGCTTACCTTAAACCCGAAGAATACTCCGTCGAAAAAACTTTTTTAGGGAAAGAATTAGTCGGCCAAGAATATACGCCGCTCTTTAATTATTTTACGGCCAAAAAGACCGAACAAACATTCAAAGTCATTCATTCAGATCACGTCACTACCGAAAGCGGAACGGGCATCGTCCACATGGCGCCCGCGTTTGGGGAAGAAGACTTTTTTGCCTGCCAAAAAGCGGGAATCCCTGTTTTTAATCCCGTGGATAACGATGGAATGTTCACCGACGAGGTTCCCGATTTTAAAGGAAAACGCGTAAAAGAAGCCGATAAAGACATTATCGCGCGCCTCAAGGGCGAGGGCCGGCTGTTTAAGCAAGACACCATTGTACACTCCTATCCGTACTGTTATCGCTCCGGCACGCCGCTTATCTACCGAGCGGTTTCCAGCTGGTTCGTTGCGGTTGAAAAAATAAAAGAGCAGTTGGTCGCCGCAAATAAAACCACTCAATGGATCCCCGAACATCTCCGCGATGGGCGTTTTGGAAATTGGCTGGAGAACGCGCGGGACTGGTCTATTTCAAGAAATCGCTTTTGGGGTACGCCGCTCCCGATTTGGAGAAACCCGGAAGGCGAAGTCGTTTGCATCGGTTCGCGCGAAGAGCTAGAACGGCTGTCCGGTAAAAAAGTGTCTGACCTTCACAAAGAGTTTGTCGATGAAATCACTATTCCTTCTTCACGAGGAGGCTCACCTCTCAAACGAATTGACGAGGTCTTAGATTGTTGGTTTGAGAGCGGGTCAATGCCCTACGCCCAATGGGGCTACCCCTTTAGCCACGAAGCCGAGTTCAAGAAAAACTTTCCGGCCGATTTTATTGCCGAAGGCTTAGATCAGACACGCGGCTGGTTTTACACCTTGATGGTCATTGGCGTTGGACTTTTCGGAAAAGCCCCTTTTAAAAATGTCATCGTTAACGGTTTGATTTTAGCCGAAGACGGTAAAAAAATGTCTAAAAGCCTGCGAAATTATCCCGATCCCGAACTTATATTAAATGAACACGGTGCAGATGCGCTTCGAATGTGCATGATCGATTCTCCTGTGGTCAAAGCAGAAGAGCTTAGATTTTCCGATAAAGCGGTCAGAGAAATTGTTAGGCGAATTTCGCTCCGGTGGTGGAATGCTTATTCTTTTTTTACGAGCTACGGGAGCATTGACCAATTTGAGCCTAAGGGGGATGCGTCTCAGTCACCAAACCTTTTGGATCGGTGGATTCTTTCGCGACTGAATTCGCTCATCCAAAAGACGAACGAAGAAATGGCCGCCTACCGACTTTATACCGTAGTACCCGAGCTTCTGCTGTTCATTGAATCGTTAACCAACACTTATATCCGCTTCAATCGTGCTCATTTTTGGGCAAAAGGCGCAGGCAGCGAAATGCCGGAAGATAAACGCTACGCCTACGAAACGCTCTACCATGTCCTGTTAACCTTATCGAAGGTGATGGCGCCCTTTGCACCATTCCTCTCGGAAGAGACCTATCTCAATCTTGCCCAAGCTCTCCCGAATTCAAAAGAAAGTGTCCATTTAGAATCTTATCCAGAAGCCCACCTGCACCTCATTAATCCAGAGCTGGAAAAGGCAGTCCAGCGCATGGATGCTTTAATTTTACTGGGGCGCAATCTACGCGAGAAGATTAAAATAAAGGCAAAAATACCCTTAATTTCGATGAAAATTATTCATCGGGATGCAAATGCGCTTGCCGAATTAAAAAAGCTAGAACCGTATTTTAAAGACGAACTCAACATCCGCACTTTTACCTATGTCACCCAAGAAGAACTCTATGTTCAGGTTAAAGCCAAGGCCAATTTTCCTGTTTTAGGAAAACGGGTCGGCCAAAAAATGAAAGTCATCGCGGGGCACATTGATCGCTTAACCCTGGCTCAACTGGAACAATTAGAGGCTGGTCAATCAATTCTTATCGAAGGCGAAGCGATTACCCTCAATGATGTTGAAATCAGAAGAACATCATTAGGAAATCGACCGAATATTTCCGCACACCAACTCGTCTCCATTGAAGTGGACACTACCCTCTCCGATGAGCAAGTGCTCGAAGGTCTTTCCCGCGAGATCATGCGAAAAATTCAGCAAGCCAGGAAAAACGCAGATTTAAAACTAGACGCGCGAATTCAATTAAATCTTTTTTTAGAGGGGCGACTGCTCGAGGCGGCAAAGGCCCACCAAAGTACCCTTACGGAAGAAACGCTTACCTTGACGTTAACCTACGCCACCGAGCCAACGAAAGTGACTGGTACCTACCAAGAGTCGGTCGAGATCGAAGAAGGAAAGATTGGAATTGGAATAACCTTGGCATGAGAAGAATCTTTGAAATTACCCTATTTTGGAACGAAGATACGATTTTTGCTGAGCGATTATTAAATTCAATTGAATATGCAGACTTCTTAATCATTGCCGAAGGAAATGAATCTCACTCCGGACTTATTGTACGACCAGAGTACGAAGTACCCCAACGGATTCAAGAATGCAAAAAGCAGCCCAAATTTAAAAATTTTCCCTGGAATAAAGTTTTTTTTGTT
>CAIMNF010000469.1 GCA_903842755.1 Oligoflexia bacterium | reverse complement strand
GACTTTTTCATTCACTACTCCTTTTTTGTCGGATATTAACATTTCCACTTTTGTTTTTCTATAATTATTATGTAAACATAAAGTAAAAATCGCCGGGCGGGACAATGCTTTTAGTCGAGTAGACTTTAGTTTGGGCCTATGCTAGCCTCAAGGCTTCGCGATTCGATGTAGTTCTTTAAAAATAAGGTGGAGGGGTGTCCGAGTGGTTGAAGGAGCACGCTTGGAAAGCGTGTAAAGGGTCATACCTTTCGTGGGTTCGAATCCCATCCCCTCCTCCATTTAAAATGGCTACTCGTTATCAATTTCATCTTTATTTTTATAGTAAGCGCACATCAACGTTTTGGCCCATTCGGGTTCGCGGATCTCCGTTTTATTTGGAACAAAGCCAGTCATGACAGGTTTAATGTCAATAATGGGTGTACCCTCGACCGCATCTAGTCCAAGAACATGAATAAAATTATTCTCAATTTTATCAATCGTACAAATAGAAACACCAATTTTGTTTGGACGATCCTTTTTACGTTGTGCAAAGATTCCCATTTTTGGCCAAACAGGATTTCCCCGTGGATGGGAATCTGCAGTTAAAATATCTTGGTCATTTACTAAATGAAAGTAAAAGATGACTTCAATATGAGAGAAACTATCGAGACCTTGAATGGCCCTCTGTGAAAACTGTTTTGCATCAAGCGCAATGACCGCTTTGGAGTCGCCCCAATAATCGTCAATGGTTTCTTTTCGTCCGAAGGTGACATGTCCGATCGGTTTAATTATAATTTCATTTGCCATGGTTCACCTCGGTGCCACCTTGTTGGATGAAGTTGCGTTTTCCCCCAGGAGATCGCCACAGTTCGCAGTGGCTCCATCAGTAGCAAAAATAAGAAGATTCACGAATAAAACGAACATATTGCTATAAACTACCGATTCAAACCTGTTGGGAGCAAAACTCATTTGGATGTGTTTTAGCAGACTGAATTGATTAAGTAAATAAGTCTTATAGAACAATTGGGGCGCACCTTTTATTGCTATTAAGGCCTTCCAATCAGGCGGGAGGAGTCCGTTTATATACTTTTCGAACGAGTTAAGAGTATTTCGCGCGAAAAATCGAATTCAGCAAATGAGCATTCCGGATGCATTCGTCTGCACTAATAAAAGGCGTTTCGCTGCCTTGAATTGCGTGATAAAAATCCAAGAATTCCGCTTTAAATTGGGCAAGTCCAGAACCTTCTTTCGAGACGGAAATTTCGCGCAACTCACTTTCTTGATTCAGGCTGTAGACAGTCGTTGCAGCTTCTTCGTGCGGGTTAAAACGGTTTACCGAAATCGAGCCACGCTCACACAGAACTTCCCATGTATTGAGGGAGGGAATGTTCATTGAAGATCTTATTTCTGCAGTCAGCCCCTGAGTAAAATGGACCGTAGCACTAAAAGAGCGAACGGATGCCATCGATGTTAATTTTACAGATTCAACCGTTTGTTTGCCTGCAATCAAATTAATGAAATCGACCAGGTAACAGCCTAAATCAGGCAAGGCACCGCCCCCGTTGAGTATTCTTCGGTTAAAATGTTCGCCCGTGCCATAGTCAAAGGAGAAAGTTGCGTTAATTTTTAGGGGTAATCCATAGTGGAGAGATTGAACCTCCTTGAATAGCGCCACAACTTGCGGATGGAACCGATACATTAGGCCTTCAAGAAGAATTAAGTTACGTTCTTTTGCGAGTTGGAATAATTTTGCCGCCAAATCTGGATCGAGCACGAGCGGTTTCTCGCACAGCACGTGCTTATTGGTCTTCAACGCTTCCTCAACCAAAATGGGGTGATGGTGATTGGCGGTGGAAATATAGACGGCTTCTGCATCAGAGTTCTGGAGCGCGGCCTGATGACTACCCAGGAATGAAACTCGATGCAAGAGTGCAAAAGCATTTCCGCGTTCGGCCGAATCGGAAGAGACCCCGATCACCTCAAATGGAGTAGATTGAATACTCGAAAATATTTTTGAAGCAAT
>CAIMNF010000468.1 GCA_903842755.1 Oligoflexia bacterium | reverse complement strand
TTTATTATTCCTAAATATGTAGTCATTGGAAAGTCTGCAATTGGAGTTGGTATAAAAACACCATCTCCCATATCTGAGAATAATGGAAGTGACTCTATTTCAGAATGTATTAAGAGTCCTTCAAATGAGTAATCCCTACGTTTAATAAATCCTTCGGTGGCAGGAGACCATTCTGAAAAAACGATAGGCTTTTTAGGATTATGTGCAGTTTGAAACGTTAACGCATCGCCCCATACAATATTTTTACTTAGAATAAATTCTAAAATTTTTATGCATTCGTCATTGCTATTTTTTTTGTATATCTTTTCATAGACTTCTTTAAATATATTAATTAATCTTTTGCGACACTCAATAACGTTATCTTCTAAAATTTCAATACCATAAATACTCCCTATTGCAATAATCGAGTAACACTCAAATTCAATTTGACTTTTCTTATATTTATTTTCAACAACGTTGAGTTTTCTAGATAAAACTTCTATTAAAAAATTACCTCTGCCGCAAGCGGGCTCCAAAAATCTAGAGTCAATCCTCTCAGTTTCATGCTTGACCATATTAAGCATTGAATTAACTTCACGAGAATTTGTATAAACCTCACCATGATTTGCTACACGTGCTCTTGAAACAACTTGATTTTCAGGCGCAACTTCGTCTGAAACTGAATTATTTATTTTGCTTGAGCTCATTCTTGTTCGTCCTCAAGCCGCAATCTTCTTGCTACTAATGTCTCGCCTTCAAATACCCAATAGTCTGTTCCACTAACAGAAGACCAGTTATATCCAACACGTTGGAGTGCTATCAATGCCGCCGCACTAGGTGACATTACTGAACCATCAAGACTAACTTTCCCGTTTGCAACAACTGTGCATGTGACATTGGAGTCTTTTGAAAATGTCAATATCGAATCAGGTGGAATCTTCAAGTCCGAAAAATTCAAACGTGTTCTTCTATCAGAAATTGCTGAGGCAATTTTTAATGCTTGTAAGTCACTGGCATCGACAACAACATCAGCACGCGGTGTTACATCGCTTATTTCAGCTAATTGAATCGCTTCTCGAACTTGATTCGGGTCAACACGAAAGAACTCACGATTTGTACGTACACGCTTATCAACGAATATCCTGTGAATGCGTCCTTCAACAATACTTGAGTTCTCAACCTCTCCAGCATAAAAGCACTGAAAGGGTAAAGGTACGCTGGTGTTGTCCAATTCACGAATGCGTTGTTCCACTCCGGTAGTGGTTCTGCCGATTTTTACCAAGCCCTCCATTGACTCATTTGTTAGTACGTAGACAATTTCAGGCAAGGTGCACACTCACTTTTTTAGGTAAAAAAATGTTGTTTTTCTTAGGTGTTGGACAGTTTACCATTGTATTTTTAAGAAGTTCGAAGCACAATCAAATTCATATAGAAAGCGTCATTTTTAATTAAAAACCAGCATTTGGGGTTGCTATGAAGACAGAAGTCGTTGCCAGCCAGAAGGAACTCAATGAGTGGCGTAACCGCATTACCAGTGCATACCAGAAGAGCGTTGCCAGCGTTATTGAGGTAGGCAGATTGGTTAAACAAGCAAAGGAACGCCTTGGTGTTAGCTATGAACTGCTGGTTACCGAGCTTCCATTTAGTGCTTCCAATGCGGCTTACTTTGTCAAAATTGCTGAGCACCCTGTGCTTAGTAACCCTCAGTACCATCAGAGTTTGCCCAGTGCCTACAACACACTTTACTACCTTGCCGGAGTGGAAGAGGGTGAATTGATAGAGCAAATAGAGTCTGGGCAGATAACTCCGAACTTTAGTCTTCATAATTCCAAGGTGCTAAGGGAATCCTCTCCCAAAAAAACAGCCACAACTAACAGTAAACAGCCCAGCAAAGCCTCTAAAGTTACATATTACGAAGTTGGCACTATTGCCATTTCTGCAGTAAACCAAGCCGAAGCATTTGGTGCTGAGCTTTCCTCCCTGTTGGAAAAGTACAAGGGCACACTAACTGTCACTCACAGAGAAAACTCATTGGCTGAGTGGCACAGAAAGCAGTTACATGCAATTGCACTTGAAAAAATCGAGAAAGCTGAAAGTGAATTGAAGGACATCAGCCTTGAGCAGATTCGAATGATTGAAGAGGCCGCTCACTTTTTACAAAAGGACAAGAGTCAAAAACACAAGCGTGAAATTGTTTTAGATGGTGAACTTGTATGGCGCACTTGTATTCCACAAGACTACAAGGACTATGCCAAGTTAAAGAAGCTACTAGGACAGGCTGACATAACTCGTGGCTTCTTGCGTCATTGGTGCAGAGAAAACAAAGTACCCACACAATTCAATGAACTTAAAAGCATGAACAAAGAGTTCTACGTTTGGGAACAAGTTCGTTTGATAACAGAAAAGAAAGACGTCAAAGGTGCGACCAAGCGGTTGAAAGATTTATCCAGCAGAAGCACTATTGCCAAGATTAAAACACTCGCTGGCAAAGCATTAGAAGAAGTAACTCGCTTTGACAAGAAGGTCTAGCAATGGCCTACTTCTACACACGCAATGACGATATCGTAAAGTCGTCAGTAAATAGAACATTTGAAGAATTACTCACTTGCAGTGAGGTTAAATTTGAAAAATGGGTTGATGAGCTTTGTGTTGCTGTTACAAAGCAATGGGATGAAAAAGGACAGCCGCCAAAAGCAGGTGTTCGTCTTGAAGAAATGGGAAGTGAGTTCGAGCGTATCTGTAATGTTGACACGGACAGGATGTGGTTAAAAGATGAAATTACAAGAAAGCTTGACTGCATAAGTGATATATCGCGTGTTGCTATAGCAAATAGTTTCTTTCCGAATATATTAAAAGCCAAGGATACTGTTGGCGAAGATAAAGCGATAAGTGTTTATGACTTGTTTGCAAAGCCGTCAGCACGAGCCAAAACGTTATCTGTGCTTAAGACTTGCATCAGAGCAGATGGCTTCTATGAGTTCGCACCTATCTACAGACCACCCACAAGCTTTAAAGGTGATTTGCGCCGCGAAGCAAGACGAATTGTTGAAGAGATTCTGACGGAAGAGGCTAGTGGAAAAGGAAGCAGGAGTCTTTGGATTGATGCTTCAGACAAAATTGAAAAGCGTACTCCTCGCATTAGTGTTGCTGAACTAAATGTGTTGCTTGCAAAAGGATTATTGAAAACCAAGCACATGAATGGAGTTAACTTAAAGAAGTCTAGTGATGATGCACTTTTTCGCATAAGAGTCTTTAGTACAGGGGAAAATGCTCAGTATGTGTTGCCAGTAATATTTCGTTATTTAGAGCTAGGTGCAGGCATAGCACCAAATAATTTTCCAAGTGCTATAGCAAGATTACTTTACCGATACACAACGGAAAAGATAAAAGAACAAGATGAGATTGTTATCTACGATCCTAGTATGGGATTTGGAGGTAGGTTGCTGGGTGCAATGAGTTTAAGAGACAGAAATATTCACTATGTTGGAACTGACCCCAACACTGAGAATTGGATTAAAGAATTGGGGATTTCTCGTTATGAATACATGGAACGTGTATTCAAGAGTCATGTGAGGTGGGGTTCGAAATTTAAAGGTACTTACATCTGCAGTGGTAGTGAGGATGTTTCAAAGAATTCTGAATTTAAAAAACTAAAAGGTAAAGTTGATTTTGTCTTTACATCGCCACCATATTTTTCGGCTGAGATTTACAGCGATGAACCCACTCAAAGTTCAATCAAGTTCAAAGAGTACAGCAGTTGGCGTG
>CAIMNF010000467.1 GCA_903842755.1 Oligoflexia bacterium | reverse complement strand
CTCTAAGAGTTCTTGGATGCTGCCGGTGTAATGAATCTCTAGGTCGGGCGCATAGCTTTTGGGGTTCAAATGGTCGAGGGTGTCTTGGACCCGTTGTTTAAATCGCTTTATGCCCTCAATTCCAAGCGATTTTCCGGCAACGTCGATTAGTAATACGCGCTTGGTTTCGTCCGGAGTTGCAAAAAAACCACCGGGAAAATGCGCATAATCTTGCGATTTACGCTCGTACTTCGTTTCGAGCGCACGAAAATTCAATTCAGGTTCCGGGGTCTTCGGGTTCAACAAAATAGTGAGTGGGTTTCTCAGGGTCTTCTCATAATTCATCCGGTCGCTTAGATAAGTATTAATCCGCGTGAGGTCCTTTTGTTCTAAATAAAGGAGCTCTCTTTTCTTAAAAAACTCCAATTCGGCATCAATTCGGTATTCTAGGCCGCTGACTTCGTTTTTAGGGAAGGTTTCTAATTGCTTGGCTAGGTCTAAAATAAACCGCTTACTGGCCTGAGTGTCCTTAGAAAAGACCAAGATGGCCAGATTATCGACCGCTTTAAGACGTTGAACGACTTCGTCCAAGTTCTGAACGCTTCGGGAGGCGAGGGGGAGCAATTCCTCAAGCTCTGTTTTTAAATTTCCATAAAGTTTGCCTGTGTAAAAGCCGCCTACTACGGTTGCCGCTAAACTGATCAGCAACGTGGCGACGGTTTTATGCTTTAAACTAAATGCCATGACCTTAAGTTTAGCCGAAGGGAAGCATTTTTAAAAGACGTACCCGGTTAGAATTCGGTGTGCGCCTTTTATTTCAGTTCATTTAAGTAAAGTAAATAGCCTGCAGATTCACCCACGTGCCAGGGCCAATTTCGTTGCTGGATCATGTCGGTTGCATGGAGTTCCCATTCTTGAGCAAGGTTTCGGTCGCCCGATTTTGCAGCCGTATAGGCCAGGAGACTCCATGCAAAAAAATCAGAATCCCCTTTTTTCCAGCGAGACAGCCAATGCGCTTGGAAATGATTCCAAAGAGAGACTTTTCTAGCCTGGGCTTCGGGAAGTTCAAATAGAATTGGCCAAATTAAAGCGGTCCCGAAAGGGTAAAATTCAGTCGGATTTGGATTAAGCTCGGATTCATAAGGTAAGTAGGATTGGAGCTGGGGTGACCAAAGGTATTTCTCGATCGTTTTTTGTAATTCCTGAGCATTGTTGCGAGTGGAATGGGCGAGTTCGTTTTGGCCAAGATCAGCGAACACAAGAGCAATATCCGTTAATCCGCGCCAAACTTCTACGTTGTCCATGAGGTAAGCGATTTGAGCGTCTGGGCGCGCGTTTGTTAAGCCGTGTTCGTTTTTACTTTGCAAGGTAGCGTGAAGGATTAATTTAATGTCCGGAAGCTTGCTTTGAAAGTAGGCACGATCGTGCGTAATTTTCCAATACTCGCCCAATAGCATTAAGAACGTACCGTTGTATGCATCAAACGAATCGCAGGTATATAAGTTCATTTCGTGTTCGTGATCGACCATAAAGTCGTAAACGGTTCCTGGAACTCCAGAAGATCCAGGACGATTCAAGTTTGCAAAAACCCAATCCAGCCATTTTTTTGCAAAGGGGGTCTCCTGCGGTCGAGTTTTTAGGACAGCCCATACGGCCAGATGGTCGAAGTACGGTTGAATCGATTCGCGTTGACTGGAGAGTAGAATCGCGCCGCTGGGAAGCTGCAAAGATTTAATCCATTGAATTTCCGCATCCATTCGTTGAGATGGAGTTAAAACGATTCGGCTTTTTAGGCTGGCGCAGCCGCAGAGTAAAAACAAAAAAGGTACCAGCACTTTTATTAAAATTAGTGCTTTTTCCTTTTTTTGCCGTTTGGCTTATCTGTTTTTTGCGTTACCGGCTCCGGCTTCTGATGATGGAAGGAGTTTTTCACAGAGTGCCCAAGGCTGGGGGACACTTTTGCTAATTTGGCCACGAACGCTTCTTGATCAAAGGTTTTTGCGGGGCTAGGAACGCGGTCTTTTTGAGTAAGTTCGCTTGCATGTCCCGCCGGCACAAGAGTCGATGTTTTATCGTTTTGTAAATCTTGCGGTGTTTTACCCAGGATGACTTGCCCTTCAAGCGTATTTAAATGGACGGTAGCGGCTTGATCCAATTCAACAACAAAATCAGTTCCGCGAACACCCATGGTTGCGGTACGGGTTTGAATCATTACCCGATTTGTACCGATGGGGTTTTTTTGAATTTTAGCGCGGATCAAACCATGGTTCAGTCCAAAGCGTTCGTCATTATCTTGAGGGCCTTTTTTAAACTGGGTCACCACTAGTTCACTGTTTGGGGTAAGCCAAATTTCGCTTTGATCGATGAAAGTGATTTTTATGGTTTGATTAGGTTCGGACCGGAGGGTATCGCCCTCAAATACGGTTTTGTGTCCAGTGGATTGACTTTCCGTGAAGTACTCAAGCTCGCCTACTTGTTGGGTTGTTGTTGCTGACGTGTACGGAATGAAGAACAACGATAGGCCGATCAATTGAAAGGGAGAGTTCATCTCTCTCATCATAGCTGCGCCAATCGTTTATGCAATTCTTTTTAAAGGTATAAATGCCAAAGGAGTGAACTCAAAGGGTAGAAATGGCTTGGGTCGTAGAAGTCCTTTTCAATACTTGCTTGGAGGTGAATTTCCGAATGCGGTCTGGGATAAAATTGTATACCTAAGGTGTATCGCTCTAAATTTAAGGTCTTGTCGCTGGGGTGATTTGGATTGGCGAATTCCTGGCTGGCGTAAACTTGCAATCCTTGGATGGGCTCAAAAACAATCCGTTGTGAGTTGAATATTCCCAAATCGGTTTCGGACTGTAAGTCGATTTCACCCCAATAGTAAAGGTGCGGAGTAAACCCTAAAATGAAAAAAGGTCCCGCCACCGTTCGCCACGGCATAAGTGCTTTTTTTCCATAAAAAATGCTCAATCCAAACTCGTAATGATCTGCCACAAATGTAGAGGCTCGAATCGATCCCCCGTGGTCCACGACTCCGATTGATCCGATGGATAGGTTCCTTCGCACATCGATACTTTCTGGCGCGCCGAATATTGCCGTTGCAAAGAGGGTCCAATGGTCATTGAGTTTAGAGTATTCTAGGTTATAGGTTTCTGTTTCTTCGTTCCAGCCTAAATTGTTTTTTGTGGCTAGATTGTGTTCGTCGGTGTTGATTCCGAAATTATTTTTAAACTTTCCAAAGCGAAGGGAATCCTGGTCGCTTAATGCAAGCATCACGTAGTGTCTCAAAGATAGAAATGTATCGGAATCTACATATCCTCCCTCTAGATCAAATGTCAGCGAATGGTATTGGTAGGCGGCTTCAAGGTCAGACTGCATAAGGAAAAAGCGTTTTTCGCTAAACTGTGATTGGTCAACGTCGGTTTGAATCACCCGGGTATCGCCGCCCAACAGGAGTTTGTTGTCCGCGGAATTCTTAATAAATTGGTTTAAAGACCCATAAAGAAATTGTCCTTCGCCATCCTTGCTCCAGGTACTGAGAAGTTCGCCCGACAGGTTTCTTCCATATTCATTAAGGACACCGCCGCCCGAGGGTGAGACATGGCAAGAGGTGCAATTGAGGTAGCCCTGACGAATCATTCCAGGGAATGCAAAACTTGGGGTTTGAGCTAAAAATAAAAAAATTGAGAAAAGGAGATAAGGCAGTTTAATCATTGGGCGCTCCCTCTAGTATCCATTGATAAACGGCTTGGATTTCTTCGGAGGATAGCGAAGGAGACCACTGCGGCATTCCGCCACCATTGATTTGCCTGTAAAGCTCGCTCGAACTCGGATTTCCGGGCACGACTATTGCTAAAACGCCTTCGTAGGTGCTTAAAGAACTATGACATTGAAGGCATTTCTGGCTTAGGGTCACGGCTTGAATGGAGGAATAAGTCGCACTCACTGGAACTTTAACAGTTCGGTCGCTGCAGGAAGCGAGCGATAGAAAAATGAAAGTGGCCCAAAAAGAAAGAACGAATTTCGGATGAGGAGAGTGGATGCGCATGCATCGCTATCGTCTCGCCAAGATTCATGATTTGCAAGAGGCGTGATCGATTTTACTTTTTTTGGATAAAGGTTTCAACATAAAATGCAAGTGCCCAGCGATCTCCATCATTGGGGATCGTATTTTTGTAGCTCGCCATTGCAGTTCCATCCAAGCCATTCGTAATGGTATTAAATAATTGTTCTTCGCTCGTGCCATTTTTGAATTTGTCTTTAGTGAAGTTTCTTGGCTTCACGGGCACTAGGTATTTTCCGGCTGGACCTTGTCCGTCTCCCTTTTCGCCATGGCAACTTAAGCAGTTTTGCGAGTACAAGGCTTTTCCCTTTAAGACCATCTCGGGAGTATTCGGTGGAGCAGCATGGGTTGGCACACTTAAGTTGCTCAGGACCAGGAAAATCATTTGAATCATAAAGTACCTACCTTTTTTTTCCGTTTGCGGTTTATTATAGATTGAAGCAAGTTTAATGCCATTGGGGGATCGGGCGTATGATTAGTTTAGTTTTGCTTTTACTCTCTACTGCTGCTCGCGCGCAAGATAATTATGAAATTCAAGTCTACGGATCCGACTTAGTTGCGCCAAATCAAACCATGGTAGAGCTCCATTCGAATATCGCGTTCTCTAATAGTCAAATTCAAGCCGAAGGGGTGCGTCCTGCGGACCATGCGTTTCACGAAACCATTGAGGTCACGCACGGATTTAATTCGTGGATGGAAGTCGGGGTATATTTTTTCAATAGCTTGGGAAGCGATGATCGCACCACCTATGTAGGGAGTCATCTACGGCCTCGATTTGCAGTTCCTCCTTCGTTCAATTGGCCAGTTGGCGTGAGCTTATCGCTGGAGGCGGGTTATCAAAAAAGGGAGTATAGTGAGGATGATTGGACATTAGAAATTAGGCCGATCATCGATAAGCAGTGGGGAAAATGGTATTTCGCATTCAATCCAACTTTTGATCATGCTCTGCATGGATACAATAGCGGTAATGGGTTTAATTTTTCTCCAAACCTTAAAATTAATTTTTCGTTCAGTGCGTGGCTTGCTTCGGGGATTGAATACTATGGTTCCGTTGGCCCACTCACCGCTCCACAGTCGTGGAGTAATCAACAGCAGCAAGTCTTTGTTGTGTCGGACTTGAATGTTTCACCGTTTTGGGAATTGAATATGGGGTATGGGATAGGGTTTACAGAAAGTACGGTTTCACCAATTTTGAAGTGGATTGTGGGTTACCGGTTTTAGTGCAACCGAGCGAAATGGGATTTTGTGTCCCGACGTTTGCAATCAAAGTCCCATTTTAAACATTTTGGAAAAAATATTTTAAAATGCTTTATTTACAGGCATTTTTTTCGAAAGTACTCTTTTAAATAATTGGTGTGTATAACAAGGATCTATTTTCGAATTGGAGAAGCAATCAAATGAAATATAATTTTAAGTGGAATAGCCCCCTGATGTTTTTGGTCCTGACCCTATCGATCTTAGTCCAAAGTTCGGCAAAAGCGCTTCCGGCATTTGCGATTCGTGAAAAGGCATCGTGCACCTTGTGTCATGCGGGTGGAAGTGCTCCTCATTTAACACCGTATGGGTACATTTATCGAAGGTTAGGATTTCATGCTCCCCAAGATATTGGTAATAAAGAGGTCGATGCAAAGTCGGTGAGTCTACAAGAACATTTGGCCGTTGGTGTAAATACCAGCTATGAGTTCGAAACCGCCCAAGCTGCAGGTGCGGCTAAGAATCAAATTGTGAAGAATCAAATCAATGTACCGGAAGTTGAACTTTGGCCACTCGTGGGCGG
>CAIMNF010000466.1 GCA_903842755.1 Oligoflexia bacterium | reverse complement strand
TGTAAGTGTTTGAGCGTTACTTGCATACCCGTGGACTGGCGAAAAAGAACTGACCACATAGGGATAATTGGACAATCCGTTGGACGATTTTAAATTATCGCATGCAGAAAGTGCACCCCACAAAAAAACAACTAGGCCCAAGTCGCATCCGGCGCGAATTTTTACCGATGATCTATTCAAAAGCCACTTCAAGAGTTCACCCCTACACATATTCAACAGTATAAGTGAATAAAACGAGGGGGACAATGTGTCACAGTGGACGCGGGGTCGCTTAAAACTGCCCCCCGAGTGTGCGGAAAAAAATAAAAAAATCCAATTTTTTCAGTAGTTTTCGTCGACTTTCACAAAATTGCCCAGCTCGCGAATTGATTTTTCTAGAAGGCAATCGAAAAACGAACGCTTTTCTTACTTGAACGTCAGCACTGTGAGGGGGCAGTTTCCAAGTTTTACTTTCGCATATTTCACTACCGGCGAAACCGCGCTCAAAAAACACCACAAAAACCCCGCTAAACCATCCAAAAAACCAGCTTTTAACAGGTACAAGCGAACAAACGTTACTGGAAAACTAAACGCGATTTTCAAACTTGAAACTTGCCGATTTTGTTGAATCAACCGTTCTGCCGCTAAAGTAGTATAGCGATTAAATTTTAAAAAATACTCTTCTAACGTATCGTAGCTATAATGTTCCAGGGGCGCCTTTAACGTGCGTGATTTTCCGCCTAATGTTATTTTCTCGTGAACAACTGCTCCGTCAAATCGCCCTTTTTTTCGATTAAAAAAACGAACCGGAAAATCAACTCCGCCCGCATGAAGGATGCGCTGTCCAAGAAAAAAAAGTTCACGTCGTACCTTAAAACCGCCGACATCCTCGGCATCTAATTGCTCAAAATTCAAGGCTCGCATTTCCGTAGCCAAGCGTTCACTAACCACTTCGTCCGAATCCACTACCAACACCCAATCATGCCGAGCTTGATCTACAGAAAACTGTTTTTGCGTACTAAAATCCGTAAACGGACGTTGAACAACTTTCGCTCCAAAAGCTAATGCAATTGGTACCGTCTGATCGGTGCTATTGGAATCAACGATTAAAACTTCGTCAAAAAAAGAAAGTGACTGCAGCACCTGCTTGAGCCGCCGATCCGCCTGATGGGTAATCATGACGGCGCTTGCTTTCAGTTTTGATGGAGTTCCTAACGTCATTCGCGTTAACCTAAAAATTCGCGAATAAAAGCATAGCCCCAACGAACACCAAAACCCGTCGTTTCGGTCGGAACCAAACCTAAGCCGCCTTTATTGGTATCTGCGGCTAGGTCAATGTGAATCCAGGGGATCCCTTTTCCCACAAATTTACTTAAAAAAGTTGCCGCGTAAATATGATCTGAACACGACGACGAAGCACATTGACGGATATCCGCGATTTCGGATTTTAAAGAATCGAAATAATCCTCCCCGATCGGAAAATTCCAGAGACGTTCGCCGCACCGATCGCCAACCTCTACTGCCAATCGAGAAATATCCATTCGATTTGCATAAGCTCCGCACCGCCGCGTATCCAACGCCCGAACTACACTTCCCGTCAGAGTTGCAAAATCAATGATGAGATCTGGTTTTTCCTCAGATGCCAACGCTAAGGTATCCGAAAGAACCATACGGCCTTCTGCATCGGTATCGACAACTTCGATAGACATTCCGTTCGACGCAATCACCACATCATTGGGGCGATACCCTTCGTGAGAAATCAAATTCTCGGCCAACGCTAAATAGGCGTGAACTTCGTATTCGGTCTCGAGCTCAACTAACGCTCTAAAAAGCGAAAGCGCCACCGCAGACCCCGTCATGTCCCGATGCATATTCAACATCGATTCACCCGTTTTTACATTGTACCCGCCGGTATCAAAACAAAGCCCTTTTCCAACCAAGGCTACTTTTTTAACAGCCCCTTTTCCACCCTTTGCCTTTTTTGAACCGGGACTTTTCAAGTGAACGATTCCTGCCTCATGGTTTAGGTCAGCCTTGATGACGGCTAAAAATGCACCAGCGTCGCGCTTCTTTAAATCTTTGCGGTCTAAAAATTCGTAATCCACTTTTAGTTCCTTGGCCAACATCTCAACTTTTTCGCGGTAGGATTTTGGATTAAGCACATTTCCCGGTAAATCGGCCAAAAAACGCACTTGATTATTGCATACTGCTAAAATTCGTCCTTCTTCAATTGCGTGTTCGGCTAATTTTTGTTTGAGAGTGGTTTGCACATAAACCGTAAGCTTTCCTTGCTTTTTTTGATCTTTTTGTTTTTTTCCAAACGTTTCTGGCTTAAAGCGCACTAAAACTGCAAGCGCGGCAAATGCGTTCAACACCTGCTGGGCGGCAGATTCGTTCAATCCATTAAGAGAAAGTTGAACCACCTTGTCTTTTCCATCGGTCTTTAGCATTCCTGCAAAGGCTTTGCGTAAGTGTGTTTGCAGAACAAACGCATTCGGTTCTCCGTGCAACAGGAGTGCCGTCAAATGTCCCTTACCTTCGTAATGAATCGTTAGTCGATGTGGGTCCCGTGATTCGCCCTCCGGATCGTCTTTTTTCAATTCTTTAAGAGCATCATTTAACGCCTCTTTGGCTAGCTTGCGATTTGCGAGACGCTCGGTGAGGGTCATCCGGCTTCCATAGTCTGTGACGACTGCATCATAAAGTCCGCCTACTGCTTGCCCAAATTTAAAATCAACATCGTTCCAATCTTTAGTCATAAACTTTCCTTTGGAACCTAATTTACCGCAGTTTAATTTCTTTGTGCTCAAAAAAATTATTTTTTTAAGTCTTTCCTTCAACGAGCAAACTAAGACGGCGATCTGCGTCGCCCCTTAGCTACTGGCGGCGCTTCCAGCGGCTTGTCCGGCCAAGAATGTTTCGGATAGCGCGCTTTTAATTCCTTGCGCACCTCAAAATAAGCATTGGCCCAAAAGCTTTTAAGGTCTTGGGTCAATTGAATTGGCTTAAAGCCCGGTGACAATAATTCCATCAAAATGGGAACCTTCCCCTTCATCAAGACCGGCGTCTCTAGCCAACCAAAAACTTCCTGCAGGCGAACGGCAAGCCTAGGCGGAAAGGTTTCGTAGTCTATATTAATGTGATTACCCGTAGGCACTTCGATCTGCTCGGGCAGGTCGGCATCTAAACTTTTAAACTCGGGATGTGTACTTTCTAAATAAGCCTTCCAGGGAAATTGTAAGACCTCCCCGATTCGGGTTTTACCCATCACGGCGGCTTGAACGAGTTCGGGCCAGGGAAGGGGCGGAGCACTTTCATAAAATTTGCTCCATAAGTCGTACCGATTCTTCCACTTTAAAAAGGACTCGTTTTGCTTAAACGCACTTTCCGGATCTTTCATGAGAACCGTAGAGAGCACTTGTTCAGCTTCGTGGGGTAGAACGGCACAATCGGTTTCTGTTCCCAAGGCTAAATCCTGAAAGTAAAGCCCCTCTTTAGCTCTTACTCTCCCAGAAGGCTCGTCAAAATCGACGTGTCTTTTTTTGACCGAAAATTCCTTTAGGCGTTCCAGTTCTAAAGGCAAAAAGCTGCGCACCAAAATCACTGGGCTTCCATTTTCTTCGCGCTCCGTTGAGTTTAAAATAATCCCCGCTTGGGGCAATCGGTCGGCGAATTGCTGCCGTTGTGATGCGAGCTGAATGGCTCTTCGACCTACTTTTCGGTCGCGAATAAAAATTCGGCTCTTTAGTGCGCCCAGCAGCACTGCTTCGTAGCGTTCGTGATCGGCGAAGACCACCACAGGTAAAGCCGAATTCCCCCCCAGGATTTGCGTCGCACTTCGGAGCGCTCGCGGCGAAAGAGCATTTAAGGCGCGAAGTAAGGACTCCCAATCTTGAACACTTCCGCTTTGTTTTTCTTCTTCAAGCCAAACGGCTATTCGCGCAGCAAAACCCAACACCCGCTGGGCGGACTGGGCATCTAAATTCTGAGCTTCTTGCTCGGCACTGATTTTAATTTTTGCCATGAGGGGGGAAAGCGGAAGGTGCGCTGCTTTTTTTCCTTCTTCGGTCAAAACTCCGCTGGACACAAATTCAAGCTGTTCGAGCTCACTTTTCGCGAATTGAATGGCGCTTGATTTTGGTCTCTCGAACCACTCCAAGTTATCCGGATCGGGCACTCCATAATTCGCCAAATATAAAAATGCGGAGGACAAGTTTAGCCGGTGCACCTCGGGCGTTTCCTGAAGACGCAGCTGGGTGTGCTCTGCTTCGCTCCACAACCGATAACACACTCCCTCACTCACCCGCCCCGCACGCCCAGCCCTTTGCTCGCTGGAAGCGCGACTGATTCTTAAAAGTTCTAAACGGTCTTGGCCAAATTGCGGATCATTGCGCATCACTTTCACAAGACCAGTATCAATGACCCACTTAATGCCGGGCAAAGTAATGGAGGTCTCGGCAATATTCGTCGCAAAGATGATTTTGCGCCTGCTGCCTTCGAACACCCGCTTTTGATCTTTTTCTGGGAGACTGGAGTGAAGCGCCAAAAGTTCTACGGTTTTTAAAAGTGCCGAATGTGATTGTCGCACTTCCTCCATACCGCGATCAATTTCATAAGCTCCTGGCAAGAAGATCAATCCATCACCAGTTGGAACTTCGGTCAAAGCCGTTCTTACGGCTTCCGCAAGGGTAACTTCACCTAGGTACACCTTTTTCACTGGAAAGGTTCGACCAGGAATCTCAAACTTTTTACTTTGAGGCAAAAATTTTAGCAAGGGGTCGGGATCAAAAGTGGCCGACATCACCACTATTTTTAAGTCCGGTCGAAAACTTTCTTGAAGTTCCTTTAAAAGCGCAAGACTTAAATCCAAATCTAAACTGCGCTCATGAAATTCGTCCAAGATCACCCCTTGCACATCGGCAAGTTCGGGGTCGCGGAGCAAGCGCCGCAAGAGTACGCCTTCCGTCATCACGATTAATCGGGTTTTTGCCGAAAACTGACTCTCAAACCGAACCTGGTAGCCGACCTCTTCTCCGATAGAAAATTGATTTTCTTTTGCAATGCGTTCTGCCACCAGACGCGCAGCCCACCTTCTGGGTTGAAGCATGATCCATTTTTTTTGGCCGATGGTTTTTTCCTGCATCAGCGCAACGGGAACACGCGTCGATTTCCCAGCCCCTGGTTCCGCCAAAATAATGACAGACTTACTTTGCCGCAAGGTTTCGGTAATCGATGTTAAAAAATCATCAATGGGCAGTGGGGAGCGATTCAGTGTTTGCGAACTCATAACTTTTATCGTTAAAATATACTCTATATGAGAAATCAATTTTCTGCTGTGATCTTTTGCAGTTTGACCCTCCTCGGAACCCAAGCTGCACAAGCACAATCGTCCGGAGTAGCTGCGGCAAATCCAGGTGGATCACCACCGCCCATTTCCGTGCCAACCCCTGCACCCGTTGCCGATGGGCCTAATCCCTACAAACTGGTATACGTGGCGGAATATAAGGGAAATACCATTGGTGCACCCGTTTACCAACAAGCGGATGGGACAAGTGCAGTTTTTACTCATGACCTTCGGGCCGGCTATGGAATTACTCCTAATCTTGTCCTGGGAGTACGGGAGAAATTGACCGAAAACGTGAACAACGCGCCCGCAGGTACTTTTGTGTGGAGTGATATTCGCGTCTTTTTTGGTTGGGCTAAAACCATGGAAACGACTTACGTGGATATGGACACCACATTTGAAGTTTTTTTCCCTACGTCTAATGCATCTCAGGCTGCAGGCCAAGTCTTAAGCATGAATCTTAAAAACATGTGGACCTTTAAAACCTCGCTGCGGAACTGGAGTTTTCAGTTTTTGACCATCATTTCGCCAAGCTTTTATAATAATCCCGAATCAAATAATGATTATGGCCTTTCGTTTATTCCTCTCATTACTGTAGATATCTTTCCTTCGGTTCATATTTATTTTGAGTTAGATACCGATGTGAACCATGCCTACGCAAATAGTTTTTTTAACTATAATTCGGCCGATCCGGGATCATTTACGATTGGACCTCTGTTTGATATTAATTCACACATTACCTTTTACCCCTCGTTGCGGTTTTACACTGCTAATCTTGCCCCATCGAATGCGACCTTATACTTTAACTTAACGGCCGCGCTGTGAGCCTTTTGTGAGTACCTCCGCGACCACTCCAGCACTAGACCCTTCCCTCAGCACGGGCGTAAGCATTCAAAAAGGATCGATCCTCATTTACCGCGTGTTTGATGTCGCGGAAGAAGTAAATTTAAGCAGAGTAGAAGACCTTCTCAAAACGGAAAGCGGCAAAGGAAGACTTCAATTGACCCGGACACCAAGGCAGTTGGTGATCATGCGGAATGCTCCTGTTACCTTTAGCTTGGGGGAATCCGAGCTCAATTTTTTGGACCGATCCGTTAAATCAGAAACCTTGGCCAAGGTTTGGGATTACGGCGTGCTGAGTATTCAATTCCAAGTCCCTATTGCGCCAGGAACAAGCTGGGAACAATTAATCGACATGAGCGCAAAACTGGAACAAGACATGTTGATCGACGAACTAGCGCGCGTTCGGGCAGAAGAATTGGTGAATATTATTTCGCCCGCACTCCTTGGGCAGCACAGTTGGCAACAGTTCGAAGATTATGTCATTTTCTTTTTCGAGGAAATTAGCGGAATTAAAAATTGCAAAGAGCTCCTGGAAAAGGTCGATGCGGCCCGCCTCATTGTGGCTGAAAACACCGTCCAACTTGCCCCAAAAAACAAATCGATTATTTTAGAAAGTTTGTACCAATATTCTGACCAAGACTTAACGATCATTGATTGGAATAGCGCCATTGTGATTGAACCTTCCGGCCGTAAGGAAGTTCCCGAGGTCATCGAGTTCGGGCTGACCCATTTAATGGAAATGCGCTATTACGACACCTTACTGGACCAGCGCCTAACCACGCTTTACGATGCAATTGAAGAGTCGCGTTCAAAATTTTTCAGCAATCGCTTTGCCCAACTTTCGCGCGAGGCCAGCGCCCGGTACATCGAGTTTTCGGAATTCATTGAACGCGTCGATAATTCATTTAAAGTGGTGGGTGATTTTTACTTGGCGACCATTTTTAGGGCAGCAGGCGAAGAGTTTCGGATTCCCGAGTGGGAACAAAACATCATGCGGAAAATGAACCTTTTTGCCAGTCTCTCGGAGCTGCTCCAAGGGGAACTCAACGTCAATCGCAGCCTTTGGTTAGAAATAACGGTGGTGGTTTTAATTTTGTTTGAATTAGGGACCGCTTTTATTAAGATGGGCCATGGCTGAAACAGCACTCGCTTTCGAAAAACGAATCAGAATTTCGACCATTATTTTTGCTCTCCTTTCGAGCACCGGAATTTTACTCCTCAAATTCTACGCAGCACGCATCTCTGGCTCCGCAGCTATCCGCTCCGATGCGCTTGAATCTACGGTAAATGTGGCGGCAGCAGCCTTCGGACTTTGGTCCATCTTGTTTACTGAAAAACCTGCCGATCGCGAACATCCCTACGGCCACGGAAAAATGGAGTATTTTTCGGCTGCTTTTGAAGGAGGGCTGATTGCGCTTGCAGGCATTTTAATTTTGATCGACGCAGCTTCGCACCTCCATCACCCCGATCATCTGTACGAGTTGGGCAAAGGCCTAAAACTCAATCTTTTGGCCGGGGCACTTAACGGCCTCTTAGGCATGATCATGCTTTGGGTCGGAAAACGTTATCAATCCACCGTTATTAAGGCAGATGGCATTCACTTGATGAGTGATTTAGTCACCACCGGCGCACTGACGCTGGGATTAGGATTCGTTTTAGCGACGGGGTGGAAAATCGTAGATCCACTCCTGGCGATTGGCGTGGCCGCATTTCTTTTGCGGACTGGCTTTAAGATGGTCAAATCTGCGTTTAATGCTTTATTAGATGCAGAAGATCCCGCCTTGCTGGAAGAAATTGTAAAGCAACTGAATGAATTAGACCGTGGTCCCATCATTGCCATTCACGACTTAAAGGCCCAAGCCTTTGGTCGGGACCGCCATATTGATTTACATGTCGTCGTACCCGAATGGTTCAGCATCAAAGCGGCCCACGATTTATCCGATGCCTTTGCCCATCAGCTCTTTAACAGCATGGGCAAAAACACCCAAGTCCACACCCACGTCGATCCTTGCAACCAACTCTATTGCAGCACTTGCAGCGAAAAAGAATGCCCCGTTCGCCAACAACCATTTACGGGCGTAATCCCCTTTACCGTGGAAGGGGTCATTGCACATGAGGATCATGGATAGCGGACGTCCTACAGCCCACTCGCTATAAAATTCTCTAAGCTAGAGAGCGATAATGTCGGTGAATCAATCGTTTGAACGACTCCAGAAGTTAGCGTCTGCGTAACATTCGTCCAACTCCCACTCGCGTAATTGCTCGGTGGACTTGCGACGAACGGCGTACTTCCATTAAAAATATTTTGAACAAGCGAATAGGCTGCGGGGTTATTTGATGAAGTCAACACAAGAGTATCATTTACTGTTTTGTAATTATAATAAGTCACCGTAATGATAAATTCGCCTCCAGTACTATTCGGAACCACAGTAAATGTCTGTGAACCACCGCCAGAAACGACAACCTCAAACCGACTCAAGTTATAGTTTTGATTCTGAGACGCCGACGTAAGGCTTGACGTTCCAGAAGTCGCCTGCGAAACCACGGCTTGTCCACAAGCAGAAAGTACGACCATAAGGATAATTGCGGTGATTGTTTTTATCATATCAGGTAAGAATGCAGACTCTGTGCCGATACTTTGGAGTCATTTTATTTGAGCTAAGCTCAGTTTTGGATCTTATAATTGCCTATTTTCTAGACACCTGTCTGATCAATACCGATACACTAACCTGTGTCATCCCGAACCCAGTCGATCATCTAAAATTAATTACCTATATGTAATCAATAAGATTTTCACTGCTAAAAAATCTAAACCGTCCTCTTGGCACAACCTCTGCATCATCACCAGTAAGAGATAAAAATGAGAGGGATTATGAAAACAAATATGAAGACTTTAAACCAGTTTGCAGTGACCTTAACAGCCATTGCAGTATCCGCTTCACTAACCGCTTGTGGTTCCAGAGCAACCGATGCTTCTGCAAGTAGTGCTTTAACGAGCACTTCAAGTACAGGCTCCATCACTACGCCTACCGAACCGACCAATAATACCAGTGGGTTGAATCCTGCTGCTCAACAGTATTACACTTTGTCTGGGGCAGCAGGGCCCCGGCCCACAGTTAGCCTTTCGCTTTCTACCGAAGCGACCTTGAAGGTACGCATTCAGCCGCTTCCCGCACCAAATTCAGTGACTACTGGAAGCCAGTATATTCCAACAGATTTTGCTTTTCCCTATGGCTGCATCTCTGTGAATGTTACCGTAAGTGGTTCAAACATTAATAACTCCAACGGAGCGACTCAAGTCGCAACCGCAAAAGTTCCCGTCGTTGGTGCAAATGATCCTTCTTGCCCTGGATCGCTCACCTATCAGGATCTAGACTTTTCTTCCACCCTGACTGGAAATGGAAATGTTACGATTACCATCGACGATGCCGACTATGATAACTGCCGGCTCTATGTGGATAGCTGGATGGGCTTACTGGCTTATCAATACTCTGGATGCGGCTTGGCACCAGTTTGGGCAACCTCTCCAAAAGCGTCCCACATCGTTGCCTTTAACGCCACCGTCCAAGTCGATGGTACCTACATGCCAACAGCCCCGTCCCAATAATTTTTTGAAAACGTCCCCTAACCCATAACCCCTCTTACGCAAAGACCATTCAGGAATTCCTGAATGGTCTTTGTGGTTTTTAAATCCTTCGTTTTTAAATCCTTAGCTGTTAAAGCGTCGCAAATAACTTTGAAAAATCTTCCTGTTGGGATTTTTCGAACTGTTCTGGCTTAAGCTTGCTTAGCACCTTAAAAAACGTGGCGAGGTCGGAGTTTTTCCGTAAGTACAAATTCTTAAAGTCATTTTCAGATGAATGGTAAGTCTGATACTGAACAAGCGTTGCATTGCTGATTTTTCTAAAAAATGGATATTTCGTCTGAAGAGCGCCAACCACTTCTGCTTTGCGCTTTAGCTTTTCTGCATCATTTAACGGGGACTCATAGACTGCCTTTAAGTCTTCAACCGCCTTTAACATTGCGGTACGAATCTCCACCCCGTACTCTTCGCGCTTCTGATAGTCCACCCATTCCGGATCGTTCTGCAACTGTAGCGACTCAAAATACTGCTTGGTTAAGACATCTGCAACGAACGAGGCAATTCCTTCGTTAAAATAAGATTGATTCTTAAAATACAACGTTGCATGAACCGACTCGTGGATGACCACATTCACGAGCTCGGCCCTAGCAGATGAATGAATTTTCCCTTCGTGCTTTGGAATCATCGAAGACAAAAGCGGATCTTTAAACCATCCCAACGTCGAATAAGCGGACGCTCCCCTCACATCCACATCTAAACCTTCTTTTTCAAAACCTTGGGCAAACTTCTGCGCATCTTGCTCCGCAAACCATCCCAAGTAATTAAAACTTCCCACAAGCGGAAATGAAAAAATCTTAGGCTCAAACTTTAATGGCTGGCACACGGTTACCACGTACACGACGGAGTCTTGGTCTAAGCTCACAAACTCTTGATAATTCGGTGTTGGTTTAAGGCCAAATTGTTCTGCGTACTTTTTAATCTCCGGAACAAACTTTAACAAGCGCGCAAGGGCGGGGTCCGTTTTGGGGTTCGAAATGACGGCATCTATAGGCTGCGCCCGATTAAATAGCCGTAACTGTCCGCGGCCCGCCTGAAAAAGATAATACGAAGTGCTACACCCTACATTCAAAACGATTAGCAGAATTACCGATAATTTTAAAAAGGACCTTTGAATTTTAATTATTCTAATCACTGAAATACAGTATCAAAAGAAATAGGAAACCCCAAATGATAAAGCAAGATTGTCTTGCCAAGTGCTAATTCCACCATTCGTTAAGTAGGTGGTCATTTCCGCTTTGAGTGAAAACTTTTTTACCACTTTTATTCTGATCCCCGCCCCACCGATCACGGTCACTTGGCCTACTTCCGCAGGAGGAGAATACCCCCCTGTATACGTGCCCGTTGCATCCCGGATCAACTGTCCTACTCCTACTTTAAAAAAAGGCCGCACTAAGGAATCATCTTCAAAAAAATAATAATTAAAATCTAAACTATAAACCTGGTCATGAAAGGTCACGTCTTGAACATTGGTGACTACATTGCGGCTCGTATTGTCTTGGAAGGAAAACTCAAACTCGCTATCTTCCGTGATATGGTACCCTAACGAGGCCATATAGCGTCGATCCCAAGTATAACTTCCGTCGCCATAGTTAGATCGATCTAACGAGAGCCCACCGCTTAACTCAAAAACTCCTGCAAAGGAGTTTAGCGAACTATAAAACAAGGCAACTAAAAATAAAATATGCCATCGAAGAATTCTAATGTTCGTCATGAGCGAGTCCTTTCCTTAGACTTTTCACGATTCGTCTGACAATTGTTTTAAAACCTTCTGCTTTTCGCGTTCTTGCGATTCCAATACTTTTTTATATTCGGGGTCGGTTAATTTTTTGGGGGTGATTTTTTCAGAGGACACGCGTTGAGATTCCGCTGCGGGATCTCGTTCTGCCGTTGGTTGAACACCCGAATAAACACGCTTCTTAAACTGATCCATAACGAAAGCCGCTTCCCGCTCCTGAATAGTCTCGATGGTTTCACGTTGGGAAGGCTTAGAATCTTTTTTTGTTTCCGATGCTAGCGAACGCCCTTCTTCTTGTGGTTTTGAAATATCCTTCCAACCCTCAAGCTCGGACTCAAGCGACTTCGTCCGATCATCGTAAACGCGTTCTACCACTTGTACAAAACTTTCTCGTTCTTCTGTATTCAGTTTTAACTTGGTCAACAACGCATTCGCTGAGGCCGAACTCATCACCTCAGGTTGTTTGGGGACAACACGCGGATCACCGAAATCCATTCCGCTCATCTCGCCTGCATGAACTAACTGAAATGCTTTTTCATTAAAGCGATTTTGAATTCGCACATTTTTATTAAACGACGCGACCTGGGTAATCTTGGAGTCGGGCATATACTCCACCCACGCAACCCCCCCGTTATATTCAATTTGCGCTTGGGGCGTGAAAATAATCAGCGTCTTCTTTTGTGGCGGACTTTGCAACAGGAGCCGTCCGCGGTAAAGAGTATAAAACTCTTTGGTCTTGTCCATTCGATTAAACTCAAAATACGTATCTGGCCCAAACTTCATCGCCGTTTGACCTTGAGTCTTGATCCAAGCGGTTCCTTCGTGGGTGGAAATAATCGCACCACACTCTACCCCCTCGCTTTTCTCGTTAAACACCGTTCTAATTTTTCCGTGCTGATCCGTAATTTGAAACCCTTGATCTGCCTTCGTCACCTGTGCGCAAGGCGCACTTATACCCGCACTGAGAGCCCACGGATTCGACAGAATCGCGCCGCTAAAAAAAAACCAGTGCAAAAGAAAAGAATACTTATTCAGCATGAACCTCACTCGCAATTTCGGATGAGTCTTTTTCCTCGTGAACCTCTTTTTTAGCAATTTCTTTCTTTGGTTCTTCAGACGCCTTTGGTTCATCAGACGCTTCTGTTTCAGCCTCCGATTTACTCTCTTCCTTTTTATTCTTCGGAATAACTTCTTTTAGGTCTAACTTGGAAGCTGGCCCCCTGCGATTAATCCAGGTCGACTCTTCCGAGTGCGGGTATTGGGCTACAAGTGAAGTCATCACGCGTTGCGACTCAGGGATATTCCCTTGCGCTTTTGCGAGCAACGCTTGCCAGAGGATGGCTTTCCGATGAATCGAGGTGTCCGAATCGGATTTTTTAAGCGTCTTTCTGACGTACTCTTCCGCTAGTTTATAATGCCTTAATTTGTACCACGCAATTCCATCCATCAAGTACACTTCTGCACGCTGGTAACTGCTGTCATCTTTGAGGTCCACAAGGTAAGTAAAAATGACGGCCGCGTGCTCAAACTCTTCTTTTCTAAAATAGCCTAGCGCTAACGTATAAAGTTGATGAGGCAATAAGTGTGTTGGAACTTTATATTCAATGCTCTCCAAAACTCTCGCTAACTCCGAGCCCGCATCGCCCTTTAGCTTTTCTTCAAGGTTTTGGGTGACTTCTTTGGCCTCTTCTTGAACATTTCTAGAGCGCTCTTGCTCTAAGTCTTTTTCCAACATCGAAATTTTCTGATTAAGGAGCTCGTTCGTTTTGTCCAACTGCGCGAGATCATCGAGCTTGTGAATCACATTA
>CAIMNF010000465.1 GCA_903842755.1 Oligoflexia bacterium | reverse complement strand
GCATTTCATAAAGTTCCGCCGCCCGTTTCGACGCAATTGCCGCCGTGGTGCGTTCGCCGGAGACTTTGAGCATTTTTACGCTTCCAGCGGTATCATAAACTGCCTCGGTTTTTACACCCAGCCCGCGCAAATAACCCGCACGCCGCGATAAGCTAATTTTTGCGCCACCTCGATAATTTCCTCGTCGAAGAATTGCGCCTCATCAATGCCCACGACCTTCGTGTTGTCTTCAACCTTTTCTAAAATTTCCCGCGCATGGGCAACTGCGGTCGAGTAGACCCGGTTTGAATCATGGCTTTGGACATGATCCGAGCTATAGCGTTGATCGATTATCGGCTTAAAAACTTGAACTTTTTGTTTGGCATAGGTTGCGCGCTTCAGTCTACGCATAAGCTCTTCGGTTTTTCCGCTAAACATCCCCCCGCAAACAACTTCAATACAACCCAATCCGTGTTGAAAACTCATCCCTCAGTGGTACCTGTTTTGGGTCAAAAGCGTCAAGAAAATGAGAGCGGTTTTGATGCCTTAACGGGTGTGCCTTAAAGTGGACATGTCCTGTGTACAAACGAAAACACGCGCTTTGCGTTATTTTAGGAGAACGATCGTAACCCCATGAAACTACTTGTCCTTAAATTTTGGCATATTCCATGCTTTTCATTGAGTAAGGAGAAAAAAAGAATGATCAAAATATTCGCAATGGTAAGTATGTTGGTGCTTTCGGCCTGCGCCCAAGTTTCAAGTAACGATGTGGATCCTTCCACGGTAAATGGCTCAATCACGGTAGAGCGTGATGGGGCATCGTCCCTGGCTACTGTTTCTACGGTATTTTTTGTAGGCGGGCCAACAGGAACAGTGATGACTGTGGATTCGCCGGCAAGTATTACGGTAGATGGCCAAAATTGTACTGCAAATCACGAACCCGTTTTGAATATGACTACCTATGGGGCGACCGTAAATGCTGCGCAATCATCGACCACAGTGGTCTACACGGATAAAAACGGGCAACCGTACTCTAATCAGATTTTAATCCCGGGCGCACTCAGCATGAGTGTGCCTTCTGGAACAGTTTCGATCGCGCAGGGGTTTACCCTAAGTTTTACGACCGATAAGCCGTTTGTTGCGGGACAAGAGTTGCAAGTAACGCTTGCGTCTTCAACAGGCTCATCCTTTCAGTCATATCCGTTGCTTACCAATGCAACGACCGGGAGTCAGCTGATTTCCAGCGCGTCACTGCAAGGATTGGCACTGGGGAACGTATCGGTGTCCGCTTGTGTGGTCACTTACCCAACTCCGCAGGCGCCCTTTCCGAAGGGGACCACGATTACTTCAAAAGCGTGTGTGCAGGGGGAGACGATCAATTTGGGGATGTAGACTATCCAAGTTCATCTTACTTAAGTCCTCAAGCGCCCATACCGAATTTGGCTTGACCTTTGCCGAGAAGGTGCCGAAAATGTCAGGATGGATTGCAATCTAAAAACAAAACGAAAAAAAAGACTGCATTCAAAAATGGTTCTTTTAATCGGGCACGCGCGGGTTAAAAAACTTGGGGTT
>CAIMNF010000464.1 GCA_903842755.1 Oligoflexia bacterium | reverse complement strand
TCATTTCCGATTACCATATGCCTAAACTCAATGGAGGCAAACTCCTTAAATTTATCCGAAGTGAAAACATTCCACTGAAATTCATTTTGCTCTCTGCCGTCGACCGAACCCTAGCACCCGAACTGAACGAAGTGAGTCCAGACGCGGTTGCAGAAAAACCCCTGTTTTCCGAACCACTTAAAAAAGCATTGCCGCAGATCCTGGACGGAATAAAACCAACGGTACCCTCACCCCAACCTCCTGAATATGTAAGAGTAGCCATCCAGCACTTGTACAAACTCGGTGTCGTACCTTACCCCCTATTTGCGAAAATTTCTTAAGCAAAGTACGTCAAAGTTGTTCACGAAAACGAGTTCTTCGGAAGCGAGGAGCTGGACCGATTTAAGAAAAAGGGCATCGTTTACCTTTATGTTGAACAGGGAAACGCCAAGGCGTTTTTCCAAAAACAACTCGAAGCCTACTTGATGCTGGTACAAAGCAAAGCCCTGCCCTCAGAAAAAATGATTGATGTGAGCGATGAAATTAGTTTTGCCATTCAGGAAATGGCCGGCAGTTTCGGATTCTCGGAGGAATTAGAACAAATCACCAAAGCGGGCATTGATTTGGCCCTCAAGGCAATCCAATCCAGTCCACCGCTCAAGAAATTGCTTAAAAATTTAAACTTAGAGTCGGGCAATTATTTGGCGATTCATAGTTCTCGGTTACCCTACCTAGCCAATCACCTTACGAAAATGATGGGCTGGGATTCCGAAAGTACGGCCTACAAAATGGCCTTTGCCGCTTTAATTCACGATTCCACTTTAGACTTCAATGTCCATGCAAGTTACGAGCACGGCAGCAAAAAAGTGGAAGACCTGAACTGCATGTTAACCGCTTCCGAGATTGAAAATTTTGTCCAACATACCAAGAAAGCGGCCGAGATCGCAGCCCAATTCCGTGGAGTCCCTCCCGATGTGGACATGATCATCGCGCAACACCATGAAACCTGTGGTGGGACAGGGTTTCCCTATAAGCTGAATCACACGCGAATTGCCCCCCTGTCCTGCGTCTTTATAATTGCGCACGAACTATTGATCTATTACGAATCCCACAGTGAAAATTTCAAAATTGAAGATTTTATCGCTTTAAAGCAAGACGAATACTTTGCGGGTTATTTTAAGAAAATTTTAGTGGAATTGGCCCTGTTCAAGATCGAATAGTCTGAAAGGGCTTGAAACGCACTTTCAGCTGCCGGCAATACGCTACTTCATCAGGGCCATTTTTCAAGTCTATGGGGAGCTGACTCGAGAAACGATCCTGCATGGTAACAATTTTCACTTCTTGCAAGCGCCACGGATCATGAACCACCGTGCCCCGCTTTATGCCAACAGGCGAAAGAGTGAACAAGTGTTCACGGTCGGTAGCCCAGCGATCCAGATGGGTTTTTGTTTTCAATTGGTCAGAGACGCGTGCATTGATTTGAAAACGGAGATCCTCTCTCTTGCTCTCAAAGGTATAATGATTGTCGGCAATCTTCCCTCGAATCTTGGCTAAACGATAGGGAAGCGAAAAGAAATGATTCGCTATAAAACTGCCGAGCGCGCTATCCGTGTCCAATGTAAAAAAATAAACACCGCCTACTCCATTGACCGTTACATAAGTCCGCAGATTCAATTCCCAAAGGCTCGAAAAAAATGGAAAAACAGGCAATGGCGGAATCCGAATTCGATCCATTTGAAAGGGGACAATGGACAGGACGGCTTTGCCCTCAAACAAATCAAGGTCAAAGGGAACATGAGCACGAATTAAAAGCGGATCAATTTGCCAATGCAAAAAAAGGACATGATTCCACTCTTGTTCCATCACCCACTTCACGCGCTCCCCACCACCGTCCACTCGAAAACCTTTTCCGTTTTCACGGAATTTAGAATCATGCACGACTGGCTGGTCTTATCCAAAAGCCGTCTTGCTCGTTCCGGGTCGGCAACACCTGTAAGTGTAGCCTTTAATTTAAAAGTACGCATCCAAGGCACACCTTTTTCATCTCGGTCTACAATTAAAACACCCTCGCACTTAAGTGAGTTAAACGTCAATTTTGATTTCTCGGCAAAAACTTTAAACGTAGCCACAAAACAATTCAACAACGCAAGTCCATAAAAATCCTCCGGCGAATAACCATTGCCCGGCCCTTCAAACTCGGGTGGAATGGCCACTGTTGCATCAACGGGTTCCCCGATGCTCGGATAATAAGTGGTTTTCCAAACCTCTGAAATATTTGGCGTCGCTGAAGCAGAAACGGTAAACGAAAGTGGGTATTGAATCATATGAACTTAAAATAGAGCGTTCGTTCCGTTTTGTCACGCGATTAGCCACCGCGTCTCTGTGATTCTTTCGTGCATGATCGGCAAGCGATATAAAATAGGATTACTTTCCCTCAACAATTAGCAGTTTGTTCAACACCCTGCCAATTGTTTTTTCTCTTTCACCTAGGAAAAGTCCACCGTAAACCAATTTTAAAATCATCGGCCACTTGATTGCTCTCAAGTCTTGAACCACCAGGCCCAAGCAAATCAGTGTATTTCAATTTCTCAAAATCATACATGCCTAACAACGAAAAACTATGATTCAGATCACAGGTTAATTCACCTTGCACAGTGGTATCATGGGCTGAAAAAATAGTGCTTTTATCTTCTTCGCTGACGGGGAGAACTTTTCCGTCTGAAACCTTCACATTAAAATGAAGTCGCGGAGTGAGATCGCCATGCATTTTAAAATGCACGGCTGAAAAATCTGCGGGAATACTGTCATAAGGGACTACAAACGAGGTAAAATTGGGAGAAGTATAAGTGACTTCGAATCCAATTTTGTCGTTTTGAACACCAGCGCCAATTTCTGCAACTAAGTAGCCCATCACTTCTTTCAAGGAACTTTGCTCCAAACAAAAAGCAGAGTAGGCAACATAATAACGGACACGCTTTGGGTCCGTAACTTTCGGATTCGAATATTGAAAGGATACATCTACCGATAGCAGTTCGCTATTTTGATTTGGACGAGCTTTTAAAAATTTACCATATGAAGCATCGAGGGCAAATTTAATGCCTTGCTCGGGGGACATGCCTGAAAACTGATCACGCAAATTCGCTGCGTTTTGCCCTGTTGTAGTTTCATCCTGCCAACTAAAATCGACCCTATTTTTAATGTCTTGAGCGAAAGAGTTCTGTGAAAAATTACAAAATAGCAGAGAATAAATAATTGATAATAGCATAAGAACAAAAACCTCGTTTTTTAGGCAGCATGACGTTATCTTAATATTAATACCGTTCCAAGTTTGGGGGATTGATTTCCCTTGCTGTTAAATAGCCATTTTTGGATGGCTATTTAAATTTCGAAAAGCTTAGCAATTAAGTACACTAAAGTAAACAACAATATTAGTCATCTAAATAAACAAACATTACATAATAATTACAATTATTTAAAAATTATTCGATAATTTAACCATGACTTTGCGTTTTAGTGTCCCTTTTTTTGAAGCAATTCAGGGGCAAATTTGTAACTTTCAAAAAATGTTGACTGAAGTAATTCAATCGAATAATATTCAAAAAAAAGTCCGCCCTTATTCACCTATGAAAGAAGTGTTTTTATGAGTAAAATTTTTGGTTTATTAGCAGGATTTCTTTTTCTTCTCATTCCACATTTATCACTTGCGCAAAATTCGACCTCAAGCTGCCTGTGCCCTCCCAGCCCTTGGAATGTTGCCCCTGGGGGCAAGTATTGTACGGAAAAAGTCACGACCCAGCCCATCAGTCCAGCTATTCGAACTCCGATTGTTCGCGGTGATCACGACTCCTCTTACCTTGACCAGCCTAATTTCTATTATCTTGAAACAACCAATAATAAAAATCTGCCCTTTGATACCGGAGATGCCAACTATCCCGTTTATGATTCGACAAGAGTCCAACTTACCGCGCAAACATTTCCAAACAGCGCCGGTTGGCAAAGCTTAGTTCAGGGCGCAACATCGACCACGATTCAAGGAAATGCTACTGGCGTTTGGTTTAGTAAAACTTTCTGCCTTAATAATGACCAAGACGATCACGAAGTGTTTTTCATTGGAGGCGATAACGAATGGCAAGTGGTAATTGATGGACAAATTTTTGCCGAATGCTTGAATAAATTTTATTGTTTTACGAACGGGCTGTTTTTAGGCAGAGAAATTCTAGCCGGAAATCACTTTATCCAAATTAAATATTTAAATTATAGTTTAGCCGGAACTTTGTGGTTTGATGAATTCTCGAATACGGGCCAAGAGGTGATGACCCAGCAGCCGTCCTCATTGAATGTCCAATTTTCTTCCAATCAATTGCTAGGAAAATCCTGGGACTACAGCGCTACTCAACCGGAACTGTGTCCACCCGGCTACTCCTTTGACTCCTGCAACACTAATCTATGCGCAAAATACATCAATCAACCGTGCAACGTTTTTCAATTTACAGCGTCGGCTCAACTCTCGTGTTCGGATGATCAACTTGGATTTGTTAATCCCTATAATTTTGCAATTAAAGGTAACATCACGGCACAAGAACTGCCTTCCGGTCAAACCTTCACGTCTAGCCTGATCACTATCCCTGCGAATTCGACTCCTTCCTTTTCTCTTTTTCAATTGTTCGGAGGTCAAGGTATTGCATTTGATCCAGGCAAGTCCTATCAGTTAGGTTTCATTCCTTCAAATTTAACTCCCCCGAGCATAACTCCCCCTGCAAACGTAACCGTGACGATGAACACGACCGGCTGTGGCGGAATGACGGTAACGCCGTCATCTCAATGCGGAGATCCAATCACGGTCATGCTCAACGACCCGTATCCGGCATCGGGTGTTGCACAATGGACGCTTCATGCACTTGAGCCCACTGGTGCGCGCATCCTGCCCGCCCTTGCGAGCCAATCTGAAACTTACTCTGCCGGACATTCATGGAATGAGTCTATTTATGATCTTTTTTCACAGCCTCAGCTCGCGACATTGTTGAGTAACTCTGCCGGTGGAAGCTGGTATGAGCTGGATGTTACCTTGAGTAATTCTATTACGGGTTCGTCTTACACCGTTCCATCCAAAAATTTTAAAGTCATGCCTCTTGCAGGTTCCATCACCGTCATACCAAATCAAAATCAGCCCAACACATCCAATATGAGCAACAATCCTGGAGTCATTGCAATTTATGCTGGCATTCCAGTGCAATTAGAACTTGAAGCCAATGCATTAACGGCAAGCTCCGCCTCAGACGTCCAGTGGAGTATTACCGATGGCAGCCCTTCCAGTGGGAATGGCAATCCGTTCACCACGACCTGGGACCAACCGACCGCCGACCCGGCGGGTGTACCCATCTCAGCAAAAGTAAAACTCCCGAACGGTTGCGAGATCGTCGCGCAAGCCCAGGTCGTAGCAGATGTTTTTAATGGTCCTTGGGTGCCTTCAGCCTTTACGCCTTCCGCAAGCACCAACCGACTTTTTAAGCCCGATGGCCAAAACATCGATTGGGATTACTTTAGAGTTTATAACCGGTTTGGACAAATGGTCTACAACTACCAAGGAGGCGGAGAGCCTGAAGGATGGGATGGGACTTTGAATGGAGTTCTTCAAGATACCGGAACGTTTGTCTGGACGGGCCGTTATCGAGATCATGATGCGACGGCAAAGCCGTGGCATTCGCCAATGAAGGGAACCGTGGTCTTAATTCGCTAAGCTTTTATTTCGGACTGCACTTATAACCTACTTTTCAAAAGGAGAAATTTTATGAACTTTATTATTTTAGCAGTTTTAGGTCTGACTTCGGAGATTTCATTTGGGCAAGATATTCAACACCAGCTTACGATTGGCTTCCAAGACCAAACATCAACGGGGCAGGCCGCACCTATGGTCGGATATCACTATTCAAGAATAGAACCGTCTGCAAATGACCCCTTTGATCAAGTTACGGCCGACGCAGGTTATGGTAGGGTCCTTCGTTCCCGACCTAATCTAAATAGTGATGTAGGATACGCCGACATTTTTTTCCAAATTTCTCCTCACGTAAAGGACGTTAAAAAAATTCGATTTTACTTTTCTTATTCGCCATTCTGCTTTGAGCAAAGTAGCCTAAAAACAATATTGGGGGTTATGTTTACGGAACTGGGTCTTGGCATTCGAAATGAAAACTTTGGAATTGAACTCGGCTACAGAGCTCCTTATACTAATTTTATCAAAATACCAGGGGGTGATTACACCAGTTTTCAATCGATTCATGCAAGAGCCTATGGCAACCTTTCCCATCAGCTGCATTTCAAAATCAAATGGATGAATGGAAAAATCGATTCAAACTTGCAAGACCCTTTGAGCACTTTTGTGGATGTTCATGATACAGAGGTACAAAGCGAACTCTCCTGTGATCTCAATCAGCAGTTTTCATTAATTGGCAGGTACGACTACGAAAACTTAACCTATACTGATTTGCGTGGACCAGGGGGTTCCAGACGCTCAAGT
>CAIMNF010000463.1 GCA_903842755.1 Oligoflexia bacterium | reverse complement strand
TCAAGAAAGAATTGCCGACCGATTAGCATCTCGGAGCGAGCGTGCTCAAATGCGAATTGCATACCGCTTTTATAAGTGGGACCTAAGACTGAGGACCAAACTTTTTCGAAAAACGGATTTAGAGATTCAACATCTGATCAACGCGAACCTAAACTCATCGCCTTCAACGGAAGGTTTTGATCAAGAGGATGACTTAGACGTGCGGAATGAGATTACCCAAGATTCTGATTTCCAGGATTTGCTTGGAACTTCAGACGTTGAAAGTCAGAGTTCAAACGCGCTGCCTCCTGCGTTGCCCGCCACTTTGGTAAAAAAAGAAAAACTCTTGAACGCCGTTGATCCAATCCTGTTAGAACTTGGATCAACCTTAGGGGTAAATGGCCAATTGACTCGCGTCACGCGCACAGCGTTTGAGAGTAACTTAAATCACGTCAATGTAAAGGTCTTATCACGTTCACCGGCGTCGTTAAGTGTCGTACTGAAGGTGATTATTTCGTTAATCATCGTAGCAGCGGGTCTGGCAATTCTTTTGTTTTCAGGTTTAGTTTTTGCTTTGGGGATCGGATTCGGGGGAATCACAACTCTCGGCATAGTCGTTCTAAGTGCTTTGGCACTTGGAGCGCTTGCCGGGATGTTTTTTGGCGTGCGGGCAGTGACTCGTTCCTAATCTGTTCTTTATTCCCACTCAATGGTCGCGGGCGGTTTTGAAGAAATATCGTAAACCACGCGACTGATTCCCTTCACTTCGTTACAAATGCGTGTGCTGACGCGGCTTAAAAATGAAGACTCAAAGGGATACCAATCGGCCGTCATTCCATCGCTCGAGTTTACGGCTCGAAGGGCAATGACGTAATCGTGTGTCCGTCCATCGCCTTGAACTCCTACGGTTCGAATAGGAAGAAATACGGCCATGGCTTGCCAGATTTTTTCGTAAAGGTTTGCGGATTTAATTTCTTCAATAAAAATTTCATCAGCCTTTTGTAGGATCTCAATATTTGCACGGTTAATTTCACCAACGATTCGCACCGCTAGTCCCGGACCTGGAAAAGGATGTCGCTTTAAAAAATCGGTAGGAACGGAAAGTTCTTTGCCTAATGCGCGAACTTCGTCTTTGAATAAATCACGCAAGGGTTCAATGAGTTTAAATTTTAAATCTTTGGGTAAGCCACCCACATTGTGATGGGACTTAATCGTGACCGAATGTTTTTTAATGCCCGACGAAGCTCCTGCATGAATTGCGGGGGAGCTTTCAATTACATCCGGATAAAGCGTTCCCTGGACCAAAAATTGCGGAAGGTGCCCTAAAGTTTTCTCAAGCCGATTTGCTTCTTGATCAAACACTTTAATGAATTGGGCTCCGATTATTTTCCGCTTTTTTTCCGGGTCAGTGACCTGATGAAGTTCGGTTAAAAATTGTTCCGAAGCATCCACGCAAGTCACCGGAAGGTGGAGCTGTTCTGTAAAGAGCTTCATCACCCGCTCGCGCTCTTGGTACCGCAAAAGTCCGTGATCGACAAAAAGGCAATGTAGCCTTTTGCCGATGGCTTCATGGACCAGGACCGCGGCGACAGTGGAATCTACGCCACCCGATAATGCGCAAATCACATGCTCATTTTCAGGAATTGCAGAACGAATTTTGGCGACTTGATCTTGGCGAAAATTCTTCATCGTCCAATTGGGCTTTAATTCGGCAAGCGTAAACAAAAAATGGCTCAACAGCTCGGTACCATTCTGCGAGTGTGTCACTTCGGGGTGAAATTGGACGCCATAAAGCCTACGCTCGTGCGCTTCCATGCCGGCCACCGCTCCGCCGGCACTTTTTGCAGTCAAGGTAAAGCCGGGGGGAAGAGCGGTAGTCTCATCGCCGTGACTCATCCAAACTTGAAATTCGGGCTCAGGTCTTTGAAAAGAGAAAAAGTGCGAGTGCGGTTCGGGAAGGATTTGCATCCGGCCATATTCGCGCGCTTGCGCGCTTTCGATCTTGCCACCAAAATGTTTTACTAAAAGTTGCATTCCATAACAAATTCCAAGCGTGGGGATCGCGTTTTCGCGTTGATAATCGATTAGCCCTGCAGGAATTTGCGGAGCGCCTTCTTCGTAAACGGAGGAAGGACCACCAGACCAAATCATGGCTTCAGGCGAAAATTTCTTAATTTGTTCGAGCGTTGCATCGCCCGGAAGGACGAAGGAGAAAATCCCTAACTCGCGCAGGCGCCTTGCAATGAGCTGGGTATATTGGGAACCGTAATCCAGAATGAGTACACCCATCTCACTCACCATACTTTCGGTAATTAGGAGCTTCTTTGGTAATCATAATATCGTGAGGGTGGCTTTCCTTCAGTCCGCTTTGTGAAATACGGACAAATTTCCCTTTTTGGTAAAGCTCTTCCAAATTCTTTGATCCCACATACCCCATACCGGCTTTTAAGCCCCCAATGAGTTGATGAATATTAAAGGACAATGACCCTCGGTAAGGAACCCGACCTTCAATTCCTTCCGGGACTAGCTTTTCTGTTTGATAAATGTCTGCTTGAAAGTAACGATCTTTTGAGCCTTGCGTTTCGCTCATGGCTCCGAGTGAGCCCATTCCTCGGTAAGATTTAAAGGTTCGCCCCTGATAGTGAATGAGTTCGCCGGGAGCCTCATCCGTTCCTGCAAAAAGAGACCCAATCATTACGGTGTGCGCTCCTGCTGCGAGGGCTTTGGTAATGTCGCCTGAAAATTTAATGCCACCGTCCGCGATAATTTGGGTGCCTAAACTCCTAGCCATGCGCGCACATTCTAAAACGGCAAACAACTGAGGAACTCCTATTCCGGCAACGACACGGGTTGTACAAATAGAACCCGGCCCAATTCCCACTTTGACGGCGTGGGCGCCCGCTTCAACTAAGGCCTTTACGCCTTCGGGCGTTGCAACGTTGCCCGCAACGATATCGGTCTTCGCTCCGAACTTTGTTTTTAGTTCATGGACGACGTCCAATATTCCACGCGAATGCCCGTGAGCGCTGTCGACGAACAAGACATCGACTCCCGCTTCTACGAGCGCCTCGGCCCGGCGGATGGATTCGACGCCTGCGCCTACGGCTGCTCCCACCAAAAGTCTGCCAAACTGATCTTTCGAAGCGTGGGGATGTTCTTTTTGCTTTTGAATATCTTTTAGGGTGATGAGTCCGCGCAGGCGGCCCTCTGTATCCACGACGGGAAGTTTTTCTACTTTCTTGTTTCTAAAAATCGTTTTTGCTTCTTCAATCGTCGTGCCAACATTAGCCGTAACTAAGGGCATCGGAGTCATTTTTGATGCGACAGAAACGGTCAAATCATCTTCAAAAATCAGATCGCGGCCCGTAATGATTCCTAATAAAGTTCGATGAGTGGGGTCCACCACGGGTAAGCCTGAAATGCCGTGAGTGTTCATTAGGTGCTTTGCATCTTTAAGCGTAACGTTTGGGGCGATGGTCACTGGATCCAAAATCATGCCCCATTCGCTTTTCTTTACTTTTTCTACT
>CAIMNF010000462.1 GCA_903842755.1 Oligoflexia bacterium | reverse complement strand
CCCTCATTACGCAAAGCGGCGCCTATGGCATGGCCGCCTATTCCCGCTCGATCGACGAAGGCGCCGGCTTCGCCAAGATCATCGCGCTTGGAAACAAGGCGGACTTAGATGAAGCCGACTTGCTCGAATATTATCGAGAAATCCTGGAAGGAATTGTCGGTTACGATTTTGAAATTGAAGAATCGAATAATGGAATTAGCGGCTACTTGGAAACAATTGTGGCCGACTTTGATCTCATCATTACGGATGTCACAATGCCTAAACTGACCGGAGATGAATTGGTCATAGACTTAAAAAACAATTCGAAAACCGCCCACGTTCCCGTGTTAATTATCTCAGGCTATGTGACGGAAGAATTAAAGAATCGACTCAGTAAATTTCCAAAAGTATGGATACTATCAAAGCCTTTCGACTCGGAGACGTTAAGCAAACAGATCATTAAAGCGATTGGCCCATAAGAATTCCGCAAACTAACATTTTTAAACAGCTAAGCCTTTCCATAAAAAGAAGCTGTGAGCTATACTATGAACATGGATGCTCAACCCTCGTCCCCGGTCGAAATTAAAGTTTTGATTTTAACAAAGGACACCAAAATTGAGCAGCACGTAAAGTTTGTGCTTAAGCATAGTTATTGGAATAACTTAGTTACGATTACTTTCGAAGACCTCAGTGAAGCTGCCGACCATTTAGAGCAAAATCCAAATCAGTTACAGCTGATCATTTTTGAACACCTCAGCTCCAGTCTATCGCTGTTAAAAACCTTTTTAGCCTTAGCGCAAGAAACTCCGGCGATTATGATTGCAAGTGAACCTAAATTACAAGAAACGGTGCGTAGCTTTGAATTTCCGCCTGCATTTATCCATCGAAATGAGTTGGAGCAAAAATTAAGTGAGGTCGTTCAGAGTTTGGCTAAGGATGGTAAAATCCCGCCCTTTGGTGAGACGGATGATCGCGATTACGTACCCATGAGCCATGGCAGCATCCTTCAGAATCGTCCCCTTAATTTTGACCTCTATGTTCGCTTGGGCGGCGAAGGACGCTTCATTAAAATTTTTAATCAAAGTTCCGTTATTGAGCTTGCCGATCTAGAAAAATACAATAAAACCAATTCACCTCGGTTTTTCTTTGCAAAGCAATCCCAATTATTGTCGGCCAATCAAGAACAATTAAAGCGATTAGAGTCATTACAAAAACAACAGCCGCTCCCCTTACAAGAAGCGCGTAAAGAGTACGATACCTCTGCAAGCATTGTTCGGGATGTCGTCAATCAACTTGGATTCACTCCTGAAGCCCAAGCACTCGCTAAAAGTTGTGTTTCAATGTCTCTCAAGGCACTCGGGACTAAGCCAAAACTTGCGGTAATTTTAAGGGATTTGAAACGTAAAGAGGGCGATTATTTAGTCAATCATAGCTTTATGCTTGGCCAGGTGGCCTGCGCCCTCGCTCAAAAAATAGGGTGGACATCCACAAAAACATTTTTTCGTTTATCTCTCGCTGCATTTTTGCATGATATTTCGCTTGATCGCGAAGACCTTGCAAAAATTGAAACACTAGAGGAGGTAAAAGATCATCCAGAATTTTCTTCGATTGATCTCTTAAATATCAAATTGCATCCCATCAAATCGGCGGACTACTCGAGACAGTTTAGTGAAATTCCGTCTGATGTGGATACGATCCTCATTCAACACCACGAACGACCTGACGGCGAGGGATTCCCTAAAAAACTTTCTTCAAAGCTCGTTAGCCCACTTTCTGCACTTTTTATTATGGCCCATGACCTCGTTAATCAAATGTACAAAGAACCAGAAACGAACGCAGATCTTTTTTTCTTGGTCAATTCCGAGCGCTATCAAAGCGGGCAATTTAGAAAAATTTTGCTGGCACTTCGTGATCCACCTGCTACAAAAAAGTAAACATGCTTTTTTGAGCCTTATTTAGGTGTTTTAGAGTAACGGTGTGCATGAGTGATCAAATCACCGGGTAAAATTAAAAAAAATCAGAATAATGAAAAATAAAATTGCTAATCGAACTTTCTTCGATACTATAAATCTCAAAGGAAACTACAAAATGAAAAAAACAGCAAAAAAAGTCTCAAAACCAACTTCAGCTAAAAAAGCCCCTAAAAAAGGTGGTAAATTTTCAGTGATCAATGCCCTTCACGAAGGCCTTTTGACCATTGCAGTTGCCGGCAAAGATGGTGCAGTAAAAGTAAAACGTTCTGACCTTAAGCTATTAATTGAAAACACCTTTCAACAAGGCGCGAAGATTGCAGCTACTGGCCAACGCGTTCGTTTTCCGGTCATTGGCGCACTCGTACGCCGCGATGTAAAACCTAGAAAAGCAGGAAAAGGCAAAAACCCTTTTACTGGCGAAGAAATTATGATCAAGGCTCGTCCAGAAAGCAAAAAGCCTCGTTGGTCATTTCCTAAAACATTGAAAGAAACTTTTGCAGAAAAGAAAAATTGGTAGAATTTAGCGAAATTAAGGGCCGGGTCCAATAGACCTGGCCCTTTTTTTATTTAAATTTGAGAAAAATCTCCTTAAAAGCATCTTATTGTTCATTTCGAGCTTTACACGATTCATTAGTTGTGCAATAATGTCAACTAATTTGTATGAGGCATTTTAAGCTCATTTTAACTTTTTTGTCCCGAGTAAAAATACTCATTCTTTTAGGAATTACCCCCTTACCTAGTCACGCGACCGATCCGGCGCATCCTGGAAAACCGCTCCAGGTAGAAAATATTTGCGACAACATTCTCCGAAATATTCTTAGAAACGTCGTGATTGCCGACGGGACTCAAGCTTTGGATGGAAAGCCCTTTGAGCGAAACCGTGGTTTATTAGATTTATTAAGAAGTTTGCCATTTGAAGCGGGAGCAAAAATCGCTACATTGGGTCCAAAGCAACTCATTTTGGATGCTGGTGCAGGCGAATTAGTGTTTCCGGAGGAGTTTTTGAGTAACCGCCGAGACGAACTAATAAAAGCAGAAGAAACGCTTTATTTCGGGCACGGAGCAATTCCTGGCTCTCCGTTCCGTATTCGACCGCTCCTTGATGAAATCTTCAATACGCCCATTCAGAATCGACCCCATATTCTTGCGGTCACAAAAAATTTAAGCCGACCCATAAACCTGGCCGATTTTCAGGGAAAATTAAGTACAATCACGGGCGAATTTTTCGAAGATATTGAAAATAGTCTCCTCGGTCGTCCAGACGTTATTTTAGACTCATTTGGAGTGATGTCGTATACCGAGAACCCTAGTCTCGTGCTTGAAAAATATTTAGAAATTCTTCAAAAAGAAGGCGAAATTTATATCGTATTGGATCACCTTTCGCGCCCCGCGAACAATGGTGAAGCGCTTGAACTCCCGGCCCAAAGCAGCGGAGTAATTTTTGGAAGTCCGGGGAACGAATGGCTTTCACGAAATTTAAATCGAACAACTATTCAAACCAAAAATGGGAAGACCGTAACATTAATCCAATGGCTATACGACCTGAACAAAACGGGTCTAAATGTTCAAATTAAAGAAACCGATTTTGCCCTTTGGTTCCCGCACGCTGCGAAAGATCCAAAAAAAGTTCGTCGCTCCATCACGGTGATGATCCACAAATCAGGAGCCCGGTTTGATATTCCAAAATTAAGGTTGATCAAAGCGGACAACACGATAAACCCTCCTTCTCGAATGTTTGTTGAAATTTAAGAGCAAACTGATTTCCAATTCGAATCTACTTTGTTAGACTTAAAGTGAACTCATGCGCTTATGGACACGACTTTTCCCCATTTTTTTAATCATTTTTTCGTTAAAGGCTACTTCAAGCGTGGCAGATCCGGAGTGCAGTAAGGAATGTGCGAATCTTATCGAGCAAAGTCAGGAATTTCAAAAAGGAATTGATCGCCTTAAAAAGGTCAAGGCCATGAATTTGGAATTTATCGCTTCGCTTGATCCTGGTCAAGATGGGCAGCGCCTGAAAGCACAGTCTAATCTTAATATCGCTGAAAAAAGAATTCAGGACTTAGAACATAAATTACAGGAATCACAAAAAAACATTCCCCAACTGAAATGCGAAAGTTGCCCCAATGGATAACCCGACGGAGAAGCGAATATGACTCTTTTTCACAAGCAGCGTAAATTGCGAAACATCATTATTAATCCACAATATCAATTTCGATACATCGCATGGGTAAGCCTGACCGGCGTCTTTCTCTTGATTTTGAACTCATCTGTTTTTTACTATTATATTAAACAAAATTATAAGATTTTGGTCGATTTAAGTCCGATGGAAGACGAAGTAAAAATCCAGCTCTACCGCGAGCTTCACCAGATTGTCCTATACTTAGGCCTATTTTCATTTACATTTATTTTAATTTGTTCGGCGTTTGCAACCCTATTGTCTCACCGAACTGCGGGGGCACTTTTTCACTTTAAGCGAATTTTTTTGGAGATTCAAAAAGGTAATCTAAATGCAAGAATTCACATCCGTCCTAAAGATGATTTTCAAGACGTTGCAAAAGAATTCAATAAAATGGTCGACACACTCGTGAATCAAAAAAAGTAATCGGTTATTTCAAAATTGTTTTTTGAAAATCACTTGCTTCTGGGTCGATCGTGTGGAAAGCGTCCTCGGGATGGTCTTGCAAGCGGGCGGGCATCCAGTCTTCATTGATTTCAAACGGCTTAGGAAATACTCCCGCTGGAGGCGGTGGTACCTCTTTGGGGTAAAGATTTAGGACTCGAAGTAACTCCTGAACATCGGCTCCGACATCGACAATAAAATTTTGATAGCCGGGAGCTTGATCGATGCCGACTGAAAAATTCATAAACCAAGGCTGCATTTCTAGGCCCCCGGTAAAATGCAAGCGGCCCTCGGCCAAAGTCCGCGAGTTTTCAAAATAAGACCCTGCGAACAAATTTGTATAAAAGTGTTTATATTCTAAAATTTGATAAGCCATCCCCAAATGGGCTTGCACAGAAGGATGAGTGGTCACCCATAAATTCGGGCTGTGGAAATTCACCACATCGGCTTCTGGCCCATAAAAATCGAACGAACTCGCTACGCGAAAGGTTCGGTTCGTGATCCATGATAATCCTACCGATAATAAATCCGGCAGGGTAAAGACTCTTCCTTGAGAGTCCGGTGCGAAATGAGTGCCTGGAGAGTAGGATATGCCTACTATGAAACGATCGGGAAAACGATAAAGGGCTCCAACGTTGCCGCGCAATTGCTGGTGAGTAAGCCCGCTTTCAAAAAGCTGCGCATCTGCAAGTCCAAGCCCTAACGCCAAATGGTCTTCTAGAAGTAGAAAAGAGCCGGTCGCACGGTATTCCCGTACACCAATTTGCTCACCCGTTGGACTGACGGAGTCGAATGGATTAGCGTATCCCACACTTAAACCGGAATCTTCAAAATTAAACGCTACCCCCATGGCCAAATTTGAAAAATCGGTCCCCGAATTGAAATGGTAGGTATCGTGTATGGTCGAGCTGCTCAATTGCAAATCAAAATCTTCTAAGGTAAGGGCTGGCCCCGCAGGATTACTCACAGCTCCAAAATAATCGTCTGCAAGCCCGGTAGCTGCCCCTGCCATGCCTACGGCCCGAACGTCGCCGCGGACGGCTCCACTCCAAATTGAATAATCATTGGCGAAAGCCTTGGAAGAGGCCAACAAGTTCATTGTCCCCAGAAAAATCAAAACGAAAGTCATCTTCTGGAGTAGGCTGGTGTTCATCGTTAAGAATGCGGTTTTTAATGAATAGTCTTCGCTAATAGGATAGATGAACTGATTCGCAGTTCAACGAGAAAAAAGCAAAAAAATAACCGTCAAAGAACGCCTAATTCGTAATGACGAATTCATCTCCAAACGGGTTTACGGCGATCGGTACAGCTAAATTCACATTTCCACTTTCGATGACCGCATCCAGTGCATCCACTCGGCCAACGGAGTCGCGCCACACTTTGCGGGTTTCCGGGTCAGCAGCATTCATCAACACCGCACGTCTAACGGCTTGGAAAGCCTTTAACCAGAGCAATTCGTTTGAATAACTGCTGGGCGGAGAAACGTGCGAAATCATGTCCGCTAAACCATCGGGCCCATCCACCCCGTGCTCAATTGCAGCATCATAAAGGCATAAAATTGATACGGCACTCGACAAATTCAAGCGATTTGCCCAGTCCAGCGCAGGCAAATAATAAAGCTGATCCGATACTTCATCCTGTGCCTCTAAAAAATCGGGGTCTTGCACAGCCGAATGCCACAGTCCCGGCAACGCACGAAGTCCCCGAAGTGAGCCACTTTCATCTTGATGCGTAAGAATTAATTGGGGTACCAAATCCTTAAAATCTGAGTCCGGATGCCTCTTCAAATAAAGTTGAACGACTTGTAAAAGGTCACCATCGCGCGTAGTAAAGCCAGAACGTCCTGCAGTATACCCGCGGCCATCTCTCAACGCCTCCACATAGTCGTAGGCCAAGTTTAACGAAGAGTTTTCAAAAATGGAGATGAATTCATTAAAAATATGCTTCTGCTCTTGTGAAACCGTGGTTTTACTCACGTCGCCACTCCAGGAATGCGCTGAGACCGGCAAATTCGAGGCTCCAACTACTAATCCGATGGCAAACATCAAAAATCCGTTATTCAATTGAGTCATGCATCCTCATCGACAAAAGCCGACATTCCTACAGAGAATTCTTAAAAAATGAAGTTGTGGATTTATGCTAATTTAATTCTAATGGCTTTACATTACGCGCCGAGTCACGCTTCTGCTTGGGTTCAAATTTCACCTGAAAAAGACGTGCTGACGGTCTCGGCGACTCTTTATTTGTACGGTAATGCGGCGAATCAAGATTTAGTAAATTCAGTGGTCGACGAGATCAATTTGTATTGGAGTGGGATGACGCACACCTCATCCATCCCTCTGCCACTCTGGGCAGGGGGAGCGAGAACAAAACAAAAATTTGAAATCAGTGTAAAAGGCGAGCTCATTTCGGAATCATTGGCTCAACTGATGATCCGCAATCATCCAGCGATTGGCCAGAATTTTATCCACATTATTGCTCAACCGATCGACCGCACACGCCCACATTCTTACATCGACAAAATTTGCGGTAGCACAGGAACATGGATGGTCACAGACCAATTGGGCTCTTCCACTACCTCTGCCCATGAATTTGGTCATGCCCTGTGCTTGGTGCACCCCTACACTTCAGATTTAAGAGGACACGGAGCGCCCTGGATGATGGTTCCTCGAAATTCATGGGTGGATTCGCTTTATCAAATTAATCCACACGCTAAGCCTGGCTCCATCGAAGGGGCACTCAACCCTCTGACCCGCAGAGTTCTCCAAACCGATTTAGATCAAATCGACTGGGAAGACTTGGTTTTCGATTCCAACGGGCGTGCACCCTTAGGAGAGCCAGCAACGTTAAACCTAAAAGAAAATCAGCCAATTGAATAATTTCTCATGCAAAAGACCCAATGGAATGGTTCTTGACAATTTATTACACGATGCATAAAGTTCTCGGACTTAATGAAACTTACCTTCGCTTTCATTTTTTATTCTTTTGTTCTAACGACACGGGCATTCGCCTCAGAAACCTCGACTTTATTATTGAATTGGAAAATCCAAAGCTCACAGCTTGTTAACGCTCCAGGTCAAGAAGTAAGCAAGCCCTCGTTTGAGACTCAAGGATGGCTAACCACGAATGGCTCCCGAACAGTACTCGGGGCAATCGCGGATGGAAAAACGGTAGAAGAGCTTTTCTACTCCAACAATTTAAAAAAACTAGACGAACACAGCGAGCAGTATAAAAAACCCTGGTGGTACCGAAGTGAGTTTACGTTATCACCCGAGCAGGCTCACGATTCAGTGGTCCTGCATTTTAAAGGGATCAACTACTCCGCTCACTTGTGGGTCAATGGAAAACAAATAGCCAATGATTCCGTCCTCCAGGGTGCTTATCGAACCTTCTCCTTTGATCTATCCGCTTATCTAAACCCTTACGGTAAAAATGCGATCGCTCTTCTTATTGCTCCCCCAAATCCGGACAAAGACCTTACGTTTAGTTGGGTAGATTGGAATCCTTGGCCTGCGGATTTAAACTTGGGACTTTGGAAGGATGCTTATCTTTCTTTTCACCAAGGGGTTCAAGTTGAAAGCGCGTGGGTTGAGACTCACCTTCCGTCCGCTTCGCCAGACCAGGCGCAGGTCAAGATTCATATCAACGTGCATTCGGCGCAGAATCAAGACCAATCGGGAACACTTGCGGTTTCACTGGGTGAGCATACGTTGCGTGAAAAAATATTTATAAAGGCGAACGAAACTCGAAAATTCACGCTCCCTATCACCGTGGATCATCCGCGCCTGTGGTGGCCAGCCCAAATGGGCGCACCAAACCTTTACCGATTAAAAGTAAAATTTGAACAAGAAAGTTACGAATCAAACGTCGGCCTCCGCGAGATCACGTCAGAACTGACCGAAAACAAGGCCAGACTCTTCAAAATAAATGGGAAACCCCTTCTGATCCGAGGGGGTGGCTACGCCTCCGATTTATTTATGCGCTTTGAGCCCCAAAAAATTGACCGAGACTTCAAAATGGTTCAAGAACTAAACTTGAATACCGTGCGCTTGGAAGGAATGCTACAACCGGAATATTTTTATCAGCGTGCAGATGAACTTGGGATTTTGGTGATGCCCGGCTGGATTTGTTGTAATGCATTTCAATTTCAAAAATCCTGGAACGAACATACGTATCAAGTTGCTTACGCATCGATGCGGGACCAGTTGATTGATTTACGATCCCACCCTAGCGTCTTCGTATTTTTATACGGCAGTGATGAAGCTCCCAACGAAATGTCAGAAGCCCTTTACCTCAAGGCGGCCAAAGTTACCCAATGGCCTAATCCAATTCTATCTGCAGCGTCCAATCAAACCACTCCACTTAATGGGGCTACCGGCGTAAAAATGAATGGCCCCTATGAATACGTCGGCCCCAGTTATTGGTTGCAGGATAAAGATAAAGTAGGCGGCGCCTGGGGATTTAGCACTGAAATCAGTCCCGGTGCGGCCATTCCTCCGTTGGAAAGCTTAAAAAAAATGATTGCACCGGATCACCTTTGGCCGATAGATGACGACTGGAATTTTCATTCCGCGAGAAGAACATTTAAAACGATTCATCTTTCTGTCGAAGGACAAAATCGGCGCTACGGGCCGTCCCAAAGTGTAGAAGAATTTACCCACAAAGCACAACTTCTGACCTATGACGGAGAGCGGGCCATGTTTGAGGCCTACAGTAGAAACAAGTACCATTCCGCTACGGGAGTCATTCAGTGGATGCTCAATAACTCTTGGCCTTCGTTGTTCTGGCACCTCTACGACTATTATTATCGTGAAGGCGGCGGATTTTTTGGTGCAAAAAAGGCCAACGAACCCATTCACATTCAATATTCCTACGATGACCGGTCGATTGTGGTGGTCAATAGCACCTATGAAAAAACGAATCCGCTGTTGGCCGAGATCAACGTTCTTGACCTCCATTCCAAAACCATTTTCCAACAAAAAGTCGCCGTGCCAGCAATGAACAGTGACTCCGTACGATCTTTAGTTCAATTGCCCCAGTTTGATTCCATTACGCCCGTCTATTTTGTTCAATTGAATTTGAGCGACGAAACTACCCATGCAGAGGTTAGCCAAAATTTTTATTGGCTATCGACCCAAGCGGAAATTTATCAGTGGAGTGACAGCACTTTTTACAATACGGCCATGCCCCAAGATGCAGACTTCACTGCGCTGGAGCAATTAAAGAATCCTGAAATTGACGCGCGCCTCCTGCCGGAAAGTAATAGCAATCAAGGGTCCATCTATATTCACAACCCCAGCAAAACCCTAGCGTTTTTCTTGGAGTTCAAATTGGAAAATACAAAATCTGGGCAAGAAATCACTCCGCTGCTTTGGAGCGACCAATACATTTCTTTACTCCCAAATGAGGGAAAAACGATTCATTACCGAGCGTTGGAACCTTCCGACCGGCCGACAGCGTCTGTTCAGGTCACTTGGAAATAATTCGCCGGTTGACCCCTTAGTCGAATAGATATATAACGGTTGTGTATTAATTCGGAGGAAGTTTTAATGAAGCATTGGATCCTTTTTTTGGGTATTCTTTTCGTTTCGATGGGTTCCGCTGCATTAGGCGCTGATTTACAATGTGATGGAGCGATTGAGTTTAAAAAAATTCCAACTCCGAATGCTCTGACGGGTGAAGTCCGGGTTAATTACACACTCCTTCTTAAAAACGGCAAAATTGCAGAATATTTCTATAAAAGCAAAGCCATCGATGAAGCAAACTACCACCCCGGCGAAAATAGCGTTCAATTCACCCTGTCCGGCTTAGTAAAAAAGCTAGGATTCCAATCCTATACAGGCATCGAAACTCTCTATTTATCTAAAAATCCGATCTCCATTCAATCGGTTCTCTATGTGTTTAACCAATATGACACTGCAGCCAAAAATCCAGGCGGTTTACTTCAAATTTACAAGATCACGGGGCGAAATGACGACGGTACGTGGCAACTCGGCGATCTTTTGGCAAGCTGGGGCTTTCAATCCTGTACCGACTAAACAAGGGAACTCTATTTTTTTCTTTTCATTTCCCGAGCCTTCTGCATAAATAGGGGTATGAAATTTAAACCAGGTATTTTGTTCGGAAGCGCACTTCAAGATCTCTATCAATTCGCAAAAGAATCCAAATTTGCTTTGCCTGCGGTAAATGTGACGGGTACCAATACGGTCAACGCTGTTCTTGAAACAGCGAAGGCGGTCAATTCGCCAGTAATTATTCAGTTTTCGAACGGCGGAGGCCAGTTTTATGCGGGCAAAAGCCTAAAATTATCTAATGAGATGGGGTCAGTATTAGGCTCTGTGAGTGGCGCCCACCACATTCATCTTATGGCGGAACACTACGGTGTGCCCGTCGTTATTCATTCTGACCACGCCGCAAAAAAACTTTTACCATGGATTGATGGAATGCTGACCTATGGCGAGGCGTACTATCAGACGCACAAAAAACCTTTATTTTCATCCCATATGTTGGATTTGTCTGAAGAACCGCTTGCAGAAAATATTGAAATTTCGGCTCGTTATTTGAAGCGCATGAGCGCAATCCAAACCGCCATCGAAATTGAGCTCGGTGTTACAGGCGGCGAAGAAGATGGGGTCGACAATTCGCATCTCGATAACAGCAAGCTGTACACACAACCAGAAGACGTCGCCTATGCTTATAGCCATCTCCGAGAAGTCTCGCCTGCTTTTTCCATCGCCGCGTCCTTCGGAAACGTTCACGGCGTATACAAGCCCGGAAATGTGAAGCTTACGCCAGTGATTTTAAAGAATTCGCAAGACCATATTCAAAAGACTTTAGGAACTGGTCCAAAACCGGTTAATTTTGTGTTCCATGGCGGTTCTGGGTCTACGCAGGCAGAAATTCGGGAAACGTTGGATTACGGCGTCATCAAAATGAATATCGATACCGACATGCAATGGGCGTTTTGGGAAGGGATTAAGCACTTTTACACCGAGAAAAGCGCATACCTTCAAGCACAACTTGGAAACCCCGAAGGTCCAGATGCGCCGAACAAAAAATACTACGACCCGCGCGTTTGGCTCCGCAAAGGAGAAGAAAGCTTCGTTAAGCGACTTAAGTCGGCCTTTGAAGACTTGAATAATATTAATCGCAATCAATAGTTTTTCTTAAAATAGACTCAGTAACAGAACTTGATCTAATTTAAATTGAAATTGTACTGCCCTAATTTGATCGGCTGGTGTTGAGCTTTTAATAGAACGAACAAAGGATTCGTACTTTTGGATTTCCTGTTCGCCTTTTTGAGTGAGTTCTGGATAGTCTGCGGTCTGATGAGCCAACTCTGCCTTTGCAATACTCAGCATATTTAAAAGATAGTTTTTGTTATGTGGGGCATCTTGCAAACTCTCGTCGATTTGATTTAACAGATGCGCCATTACTTTTTTTGCCTGCTCTGACGACACCTCTTGGCTAAAGAAGTAGCCGTTATCGGCCGCCCAGGTCCCTGCAATACTGGATTCGAGAGACACTAATGAGAGTCCTATGATCACGAAACCAAATAACCTTTGAAACCCAATCATATTCATTTCCCTTTTTTTAATGATGATTATTAAGTAGCTTTAATAGCTTTTTGTAACTAATGATGGTCCCATCCGTTCTGCAAATCCGGTTTTGAGCCGTTAAAATTTGCATTTTACTAACTAAGGCACTTTGAGTCATTGTTTGCTGGGGGTGGTTTAAGCGATCTAAGGTAGCTCCTAAGCCTAATGTTTCCTTCTCCGCTATTGACCGCATCAAATTTAAAGTGCGGTGATTGGAAACATACTCATTCACATTGATTCCTTCTTTAACCAAAAAATAGATAAGACTAGCCCAAAACCCGATGCTCACTCCAATACTGGCACCAGAAACTTGTGACCAGAGTGAGTTTGCTTTCATCATACGGCCAATCTTAGAGCCTAAAAAATATCCTGCTCCCGCCGAAACGGGAACTGCGCCAACGCCAATCGCAGGCCAAATAAACACATTTCTTAAAAGACTCTTTTGGTGATTCACGATCGCGGCAGCACATAAACTAACGGCCGAGCCTGTATCGACCGAAAGGGGTCGATCCAAAGCCAAAGCGGTTTGTGCCTCATAGGCAGTCGCTGTGGGGATCTGAATCTTTAATACCTCAGGATCGGTATTTGCAGAATCTAGCCAATTTTCGTCATTTACGATCTGGGCGGATTTGAAAAAGTCACTCGGAGTCGAATCAAACCTATCCTGCGCGACTGAGCTCGAAACACTGATGAGACAAGCGCAAAAAGTACTCCAAATCCAGGTCAGATTGTTCATTCTCATTTGATCGTAATCTCCATGCTCATCGATTGAGGTGCGGGAATGTTGCCGCCAAAGTAAGGGCCCAATGCTACCCCACTCATTGAACCTGAGCATTGCGTCCTGGCAACCAGTCGGGTTCCAATGATTGTCCCATCGTCATTATCTTGCACCGTAAACTGATAGTTAGACCCGACGATGGAAAGGATATAAAGATAATCGTGATTTACTTGGACAATCGCCAACGGATCAGCAAAGAGCCCATACGAAAATCCATTTGCGTATTCCGCACCGTTGACAAATGGGTAAATTCGCATTTTTCCACCGTAATAAGCCCAACCAAATAGTGCGCTATTGTGCCCGATTCCCGAACTCAATTTTCCGCAATCGGTTACCCCAATGAGTTTATTCACTTGAGTAATGCTTGAGGCCGGACCTTCTTGCGCAAGCGGACTGGCATAAAGGGTATCCGCGTTTAAGCGAACGACCCACTGGGCACTCGTCAGGCCCGAGTAATCTTCGTATAGGTAAGGAGTAAAAGCCTTCTGTCCCTGTGCGACCGTGTAAGTTTGAGTTTGCTTTAACGGCGTCACTAACGAGACAAATTTCCGGCAACTGGCATTAGAGATTAACGCCAAAACAAACAGGAACTTCAGGGGAATTCGAGTCAAAGGGATCTTTTTATTCAATGCGTATAGCCTCGCTTGTGCAGAACCCTAAGCGGCTTCCATTTATTTAAATAGTTGTTATTTAATTAAAGTTGAATCCTTTAGTTAACCACGAAGTTAAATTAGGCAAAAAATCGCTGTGAAAATTGGCACAATTCAGCAATACTAGCGCACCATGAGTGCCGCAGCCACGGTTACCCCTTTTCACTTCAATGACTATCGCAAATATCTAGCCTATCGACTAAAAACCGTCGGAAAAACGAGGGGCTTACGAAGCAAAATCGCGCTCAGCCTCAAGACCAAACCTTCGTTTATTTCACAAGTTTTGTCAGGAAAAAACGATTTCACGCCCGAACACTGCCCCGTCATTAATGAAATTTTAAATCACACGGAAGCCGAAGCACACTATTTTATCCTCTTGGTCCAAGTGGCGCGGGCCGGACATTTTAAACTAAAAGCTTATTACCAGGCGCAAATTGATGAAATCCTCGAAAAAAGAAAACAAAACCTCGGTCGTCTCAAAGCAGAACCAACCTTGATACCGTCTGAACAAGCCATTTATTATAGTTATTGGTATTATGGTGCGATTCATGTCCTGACCTCTATCCCCCAATTTCAAACTAAACCCGCTCTTGCAAAGCGGTTAAATTTAAAGCTCGAAGTTGTCTCTCAGGCCGTAGATCAATTGGTAAAACTAGGATTACTCATGGAACAAAACGGCCGCTATGAAATGACCGAAAAACAAGTGCTCATCGATAAAGACTCTCCTTGGGTTGCGCAAATGCATACCCATTACCGTCTCCGAGCCGTTCATAGTTTGACCGAACCAGACTCAAGTGATTTTCATTATTCACTGGGAGTCACTTTATCAAAAAAAGATTTTGAAGAGATCCGCGAGCGGTTATTTCAATTTTTGGAAGAGCTAAATCCAAAGATCAGGCAGTCCAAAGAAGAAGAAGGCTATTGCCTGGGCCTAGACTTTTTCAAATTATAATCGTTATCCGCCACCACCGGTACATCCCCCAAAGTTACAGGACAAGATTTGCGGGAAATTTTGTAACCGTTTAGGGGCGCACTTAAGTATTAAATACAGATTCATAATGCTCACTTCTACTTAGTTTTATGAAAATGGACAATCTTAAACACACGAAGTGTAAATTATATAATCTCGATTCCCTGTTTTCAAAGAGTAGTTAAGTATGGTACTGCTAAATCACTATGTCTGAACGCACACTCACACCCCACTCCTTGGGCTACTTCCAACCGGCCGAATGGATGCCTCACGAGGCATGCTGGCTCGCTTGGCCCAGCCATGCGGACCTCTGGGAAGAAAACCTACCCCGGGCGCAGGCCGAATTTGCGGCGCTTTGTGAGCAGATTGCGCGAAGTGAAAAATTGAATATTTTAGTCCCCGATCAGCCGTCCCAAGCCGCGGCTCAAAAGTCTTTAGGACATCTCAATCCCACGTTCCATTTAATTCCCTTTGGGGACATTTGGCTTCGCGACACGGCTCCGATCTTTCTCATCCATAAAGATTCTCAAACCGCAAAAGCGCCACGCTTGGCCGCGGCTCGATTTAAGTTTAACGGCTGGGGACAAAAATACATTCTCCCCTACGACGACCAAGTTTCTACAGCGATTACCGCAACCGCCGAATCCCAAAAGCCACTTCGATCCTTTTCGCTCGATTGGATATTAGAAGGTGGCTCTGTAGAGGTTGACGGCGAAGGCACCTGCCTCACCAGTCGTCAATGTTTGCTAAATCCGAACCGGAATTTAAACATGAATCAATTGCAAATTGAACAAGCGCTTTCGGATGCCCTGGGAGTCACAAAGGTTCTTTGGGTAAGCGACGGACTGATCAACGACCATACCGATGGTCACATTGATACAATTGCACGCTATGTTGCACCGGGAATAATTGCTTGCATGACGGCCTTGGATCGCGATCGCGATCCGAACACGAAAATTTACGACCAAATTGAGTCTGACCTCAACCAATTCACCGACGCCAAAGGCCGAAAGATTAAAGTCGTAAAGATTCCGAGCCCTGGGAAAATTACGTCGCCTGAAGGTAAAATT
>CAIMNF010000461.1 GCA_903842755.1 Oligoflexia bacterium | reverse complement strand
CGGCGATGGCCAAACTGGCTACAACGGCTATACACTCCCCACTCCGTATCAAGTCACGGTCACCGACAGTAACGGCAGACCGATTAGTGGTGCCACGGTGAATTGGACCTCTTCGAGCGGAACGCTATCGGCAAGTACGACTACCACTAACGCAAGCGGAGTGGCACAAAGTACATTTACATTTGGGACAAGCCCAGGCGCGCAAACGGCAACGGCAAGTGTGGCCGGGACTTCGGTAACGGCTACGTTTACTTCTACCTCTACCTATGGAGCGGTTTCGCAAATTGCGTTTGTGCAAAATCCGTCAAATACAGCGGCAGGAATTAGTATTTCACCCGCGGTAACGGTCGCGGCGGAGGATTCTGCGGGTAACGTCGTGCCCACGTATAACACGGCGGTTTCGATTGCAGTGGGTACTAACCCAGGCTCTTCGACCCTTTCCGGAACGCTTACGGCGACGCCCTCGAATGGTGTTGCTACGTTTAGTAATTTATCGCTCAATCAAATTGGAACTGGTTATACATTAGGTGCAACAAGTGGTGTTTATGTAGCAACGAGTAACGCGTTTAATATAACCTACCATCCAGAGGCGCTGACTTGGCAAAGCAACGTTATTGCAAATGGGGGAACGGTAAGTAACTCAACCCTTGCCGCGGTTTCAAATCTTTGCGCAAGCTTAGCGAACAATGGTTTGCGACCGTATATTTACCGCATGAATTTATTTGCAGGAACTGGCTTAGGTGCCGCTTTAACGCCATTATTTACGGGTCCGGTCGATGGCGGCGCTGTTTATGGAAATGCAACGGACACCAATAATAGTTTTTTATCAAGCGATTATACCGAAACGGGTGCCACCGGCGGTTTACAATGTAATTGGAGTACGCGCGCAACTTATTTAGATACAGGCCTTGCTTCGGGAACCGGAAGTTTATCGGCAACCAATAACCACCTGATGGCCTATGTGCAAAACATTAAAGAAACATCGGCCACTTATAATTCTTTCATTGGGTCGGGTAGCACGGTGGATGGCACCGACAACTTTGAGCTCACGACAAACAACACAACCGGAAACTTTGTCTACGCGGCACCGGGTTGGACCGTAGAACAAACTAGCGCATTAAACTATTCACAGGCGGACACAGGAGCATGGTTAGGAACACGAACGGGGACCGGGGTTGCACTTTATAAAAATGGAAGCTCGGTTAGTTCCTCGACCATTTCTAATGCGACGGCGCTCAATGGATTAAGTACGACGATTTGTGGAACCCGGGTAGGGGCAACGAACAGTTCGACAGCACCCTCGGTAGGAACCAATGCCCGGCTTGGAGCATATTCAATCGGGCTTGGATTAACGGCAACACAAGCGGCGAATTTGTCTTCTGCGCTTGAAACGTTTGAAGAGGCAATGAAGCGCGGCGTGAATGATTCGACGGGGAATGCGGTGACTGGCTTTGCTCGCACTTTGCCATTGAGTTCGAGTTGGGCACCTGCATGGAGTAATATGGTAGCCCTTTGGCATTTAGATGAGACTGCTGGAACTACAGGATCGAGTACCGTAATTGATAGTTCTGGCCATACAATTAATGGAACTCCTAACAATATAACATTTGGTGGAGCTGGAAAGTTTGGAACAGACGCCGCTTTCAATGGAACTTCTAGTTATATAAACTTTGGAACTCCATCCAGTTTGGATTTTGGAACTTCTAGTTTCACGGTTCAAGCCTGGTTTGCAACGACTGCGACGGGATATAGAAGAATCATATCTGATGGTATTTCAGGCACAAATCAAAGTGGATTTCAAATTCAATTGTATAACGGTACCGGACAAATTGCATTTGCACTTGGTGGCGGATCAAGTATGACTTTGGTTCCCGGAGCTAAAACTTCCGCAAGCTACAATGATGGAAATTGGCATCATCTCGTGTTTGTCGTGGATCAAACCGCATTAACCGCAGCCTTATATATGGATGGTGCTCTCGCACCTATAGTTACAACTTACTGCGGAATAGTAAGTGGAAACAAATTATCTTTATCGGGTTGTACCGTAAATGCAAATCATAATACATCAGTTTATTTAGGTACCTATCAGGGGAGTTCGGAGCTTTGGTCTGGTGGGATTGATGAAGTCGCCCTTTGGAACACTGCGCTTACGTCCGCGCAAGTTCAAACCCTTTATTATGGGCCCCCAAGTACAATTTCGAGTTCAACGGCTCCATTGCAAACCCTCACCGGCACTTGCACCACAAATGGCTCCACCGTAAATGTAATTGCGTCAGACGGCACTAACACGTTAACTGGCTCAACCACTTGCGCAAGTGGTACGTGGTACCTTGCCATGAACACGAGTACGTTAACCGCCGGAAACATTACTTTCGCAACCACTGATGGCAACGGCAATATCAATGCTGCGTCTTCAAGCGTCCAAACATTGTATGCGGCTAACATTACCAAAAGCGGCGATGGCCAAACTGGCTACAACGGCTATACACTCCCCACTCCGTATCAAGTCACGGTCACCGACAGTAACGGCAGACCGATTAGTGGTGCCACGGTAAATTGGACCTCTTCGAGCGGAACGCTATCGGCAAGTACGACTACCACTAACGCAAGCGGAGTGGCACAAAGTACATTTACGTTTGGGACAAGCCCAGGGGCGCAAACGGCAACGGCAAGTGTGGCTGGGACTTCGGTAACAGCTACTTTTACTTCTACCTCTACCTATGGAGCGGTTTCGCAAATTGCGTTTGTGCAAAATCCGGTAAGCCCAGTGGCCGGGTTAACGATGTCCCCGTCCATTACCGTCGCGGCCGAAGATTCGGCCGGGAACGTTGTTCCTACTTACGCATCCAGCTTTAGTATTGCTTTGGGTACAAACCCAGGTGCATCGACCCTATCGGGTACCTTAAGTGTTACCCCAGCAAGTGGAGTGGCTACGTTTAATACACTTTCGCTAAATAATATTGGTACCGGCTATACGCTTGTTGCGACGAGTGGATCTTACACGGCAACCAGTAACGCGTTCAACGTGGGTTACCATCCGGAGGCGTTAACATGGCAAACGAACGTCATCGCTAATGGGGGAACCGTGAGCGCATCGACGCTGTTTGCAGTTTCTAACCTTTGTGTAAGTTTAGCCAATAATGGCCTGCGATCGTCCATTTACCGGATGAATTTATTTGCAGGAACTGGCCTGAACGCAGCACTTACACCTCTCTTTACCGGGCCAGTCGATGGTGGAACGGTTTATGGAAATGCGACGGACACGAATAAAAATTTTCTATCCAGTGACTACACCGAAACGGGGGCAACAGGGGGGCTTCAATGTAATTGGAGCGCGCGGGCTACTTATTTGGATACGGGCCTTACATTAAATTCGGGGAGTTTTTCATCAACCAGTAACCATTTGCTAGCGTATGTTCAGAACTATAAAAATGTGAACGGCAGCACGAACGATCCAATTATGGGAACGGGAATAACCACACCCGGAACAGATGATTTTTATTTGGAAGCTTGGCCTGCCGCAAACTCAATGGCCTATTATTCCTCAACTGAGGGAGTAAATGTAGCTACAGCGCTAAGTTATAGTCAGGCAGATTCTGGCACTTGGATAGGTAATCGAGTAGGCAATAGCATGACCCTTTTTAAAAATGGAACTTCTGTGTCTACGTCGCCAAATACTCATACTGGAATGAATAGCCTTACTAATACCATCTGTGGAACAAGATGGGTGACTTCCTCAAACTCAACTGCGGCAGGCTTAGGCACAAATGTTCGCTTAGGCGCATATTCTATCGGTTTAGGCTTAACCTCTATTCAAGCGGCGAATTTATCTTCTGCGCTTGAAACCTTTGAAGAAGCGATGAAGCGGGGAGTGAATGATTCGACGGGGAATGCGGTTACAAGTATTGCCTTTAATCCGGAATTTAATTCTACCTGGACACCGGAATGGGCGAGCATTGGCGGTGTTTGGCATTTGAATGGCACTGTGGGTACCGTAAGTTCTGGCACTACTTTTGCCGATAGTTCTGGAAATGGAAATACTGCCACTACTGTCGGAACCATGTCTTTAGCGGCAGGAAAACTTAATCAAGGCATTTACATATCTGCTTCAAATTATATTGATGTGCCCAATGCTTCGTCGATTAACCCGTGCAGTGTAATGAGTACTGTATTTTGGATGAAAGGCCCTACTCCAACTCAAGCACATTATCGTTTTTTACAAAAAGATGGATATTCTACGAGTTCTCCAGGGTGGGATATTCGTGTAGATGGACCAGGAAGTGGAAGTATCTATGCTAGAATTGATACGAGTGCTTTAGCAAGCCAGGGTGTTCTATGGAATGCAAGCGATAATTTTTTTGATGGAAACTGGCACCAGGTTGGACTTGTTCTCAATAATGGCACAGCTACCATGTATAAAGATGGTGTTCTTGATAATACGGGAACCTATACAGCAGGAGCAGGAATTTGCAGCACAAATGATCTCGCTATTTCTACTGGCTATGGAAATTACATCGATGAGGTAGCGTTATGGAATGGAAAAGCACTTACGGCATCAGAAATTTCTACCATCTATAATGCACAAAATCCCACTTACAATAATTCTTTATCAAACACAAATCTGCCGGCGCCGACAGTCTCCGGCACTTGCACCACCAACGGCTCCACTGTAAACATCCTCGCAACCGACGGAACTAACACCGTCACAGGATCAACCACGTGTTCAAGCGGAACATGGTCACTCACAATGAACACGAGTACGCTAACCGCCGGAAATATTACTTTTGCAACCAGCGACGGAAATGGAAACATTAATGTTTCAGGCTCTGGCGGACAAACCTTATACGCTCCATCCATTGCTAGCAGTGGCAGTGGCCAAACCGGAAACGATAGTGCAACGCTTGCATCACCCTTCCAAATCACGCTTACAGATTCGAATGGCAGGCCCATCAGCGGCGCAACGGTTAATTACGCCATCACCAGCGGCGGTGGGTCGCTTTCAACCACGAGTACGACCACCAATTCTAGTGGTATAGCACAATCGACTTTAACGTTGCCCGGTACTCCAAGCACGGTGACCGTAACTGCCTCCGTGGTTGGCACAGCCCTCACTTCTACTTTTACCGCAACCAGCAGCGCAGTTGCTTTTACCCAAAATTGGGCGACTACTTCTGCAAACTCTTCCAGCTACGCGCTCAGTAGTAGCACGCTTGACTTTAGTGGAAGTTCGAATTCGTGCGAACTTGCACCTGCATCGCAAACCGACAATAGTAGCAGTGCGAGTATTGGATTTGGCGGAGGTACACTGACGGGAGTAGCTTACACGACGGTAGGTGATGGGATTAGTTCGGGGTCGGCGTTGCAGCTGGCGAGTGATGGAACATGCAATGGAGCTACGACGAATTGTAATGAGCTCAATTCGAGCTGGACTCCCGAGTGGTCAAGTTTAGTAGCATATTGGAAAATGAACGGAAATTGGAATGATTCGAAGGGAACGAATAATGGCACGCCATCCGGAAGTCCTACGTTTAGCACTGGGCGGATTGGTACATACGCCGGTACATTTAATGGTTCCAATGCGGTTGGTGTAAATCCCACTTTATCGACATTAGGTACCGTATATTCGGTATGTGCATGGGTCAATACCACTACCACTTCTGGCTCTGAAGGAATTTATTCTGATCGGGTGGGAACACCAAGCCAATTATTTTTCACTATCGAAGCGGGGGGATGGCTTGCGTATGCTAATCGTAGCAATGACGGCTCTACGGTTGCCACTGCCTCTGGTCCAAGCACTATATTAACGGGCGTGTGGTACTACGTCTGTGCGGTTCGAAACGGAACCTCGATGACTGCCTATATAAATGGAGTCCCTGGCACAACTGTGACAGGGACGAGTACTGTAATCACATCAGCAACTAATGCTATCATTGGCAACACGCCTTATGGCAGACCATTTTATGGAAGCATCGACGATTTAGGTATTTGGAGTACCGCTTTAACAACGAATGAAATTTTAACTATTTATAATACCCAATCCGCAAATTACGGAGGCTCGTTTAATTCACGGGTGATGGACGCATACGTCACCGGCCAATCCTGGACTTCGCTCGCTTGGACTCCAACACTTCCGTTTTTTAAAGCCCTTCCTGATTACAAAAGCGGCTCTATTCAAAATGAGAGCCAAGCTAGCTACTCTTCCTTGGAGGGGGATACCCCAGCGACGGGCGATAATAACTTAATGACAGGAATCGTAGGGCTTTGGCATTTAGATGAAGCGACAGGCTCTAATACTGTCGCAGATACTTCTGGACAGGGAAATAACGGAACCCCAACGAGTGTTACACTAGGAGCAACTGGCAAACTTAATAAAGCGGCTTCATTCACCCAGCAGTTAACAACAGGAGGCGGTGGCGCGAATCAATACATAACTATTCCTGCAAATACTTCTTTGAATACAACAAATGCTTTCACATTTAGTTCATGGATTTATCCAACTTATTTATATGGCCCTATTTATAATAAAACAGTAGGGGGCGTAAGCAATACAGGCATACAAGTCTACTTGGGATGGGGTAACATTTATGTCACAGTTTATAAATCAGGCGTGAAACAAAATGCTACATTTGCACCTTCAGGGTCGATACAATTAAACACATGGCAGCACATCACCGTTACCTACGATGGCTCAGTGCTGAGATGTTATTACAATGGAAGTACAGCTAGTGGTTCACCATTTACAGTTTCAGGTCCAATTGACGGAGGCTCTGGTATTGCATACTTAGGCTATGGTTCAGCTCAATTAGGGACTGACGCTACATGGAGTGGAAGTACAGGGCCATATGGTTACCAAGGCTCCATCGACGAAGTCGCAATCTGGAACAAGGCCCTCAACGCCACCGAAGTAAAGCAACTCTACCAAAGAGGCGCCTCCCGAATTAAATTCCAAGTTCAAACTTGCGCAACTTCATCGGCTTGTACCAGTTCGCCAAACTGGCAAGGCCCAGACGGAACATCTGCAACATTTTTTAGCGAACTTGATAACATGAGCAACCAAGGAACAACCGGAAGCCCAGTGTCTACACCTACGGGCACTGTGAACGCTGCTCTTCCAAGTTTAACATTAAATACTTACACTAGTCCCGTGGGCTCAAACCGCTATTTCCAATACCGCGCAATTTTAGAATCCGATTCCGCAACCGCTTCCCTGCAACCCGAACTTAAATCCGTAACCATCGGGCCAAATCACTACGACACTTCTGCGCCTTACATCACTAGTCAAACAGGCGTTGTTTTTAGTTCATTAACCAGTGCCGTACAAACGCTAGGATCCAATGGCTGCGGCAGTGGCGTGCTTTATAACTTAGGGGTGGGGGCAAGCTATTCCTCAGCAACTTGGTACTATTATAATGGAACCTCCTGGACCACGGCCGGTGGAACGTATTCAACGGCAAATCCGGTAAGCACCCTTTCGGCCAACCTTTCTACTTTTGCTGGAATTGCAGGAACGGGCACGGTTTATTTGAGAGCGTTCTTGCAGTCTTCAGGCACCAGTGCCTGTGAGTTGGGCAATTTGCAGTTGAATTTGATGCAATAGCCGGGGGCGGGCTTGCGGTCACTACGAGGCTTTTTTAAAGCCTTCGCTAATAAACATTATTTAAAGAGGTATTGTTAATATAATAACATCATGATACAATCTATATTAGGTGAGTCCACGGGAAAAGCGTCGCTATTTACCAGATGGGAGTTTTATTGAACGGGCAATAGAAGCGGTCAAAGCCGACCGTTGGAGACCTCATGGGATTCGGTACCGTTACGCTTGGGTTCAGAATGATGAGTGTCGAGTGCTTTTTGATAATCATCATGGGAAGACCGATCATTTACACATTGATAATGAAGAGTACAGCTATGTATTTACAACGCCTGAAAAATTGTTAGAAGATTTTTATTCGGAGATTAGAAAACTTGGAGGCGCGATATGAGGATTAGAAAATTTAAAATTAAAATTGATCCGCCAGGTGTTTCGGCTGCAGCACTATTCAGGGAAGAGTCACTTGCAGATTGGGGCAGAATTAAAAAGGGGCAATTAGTTAATGATTCTGAATATGACATTGTTTTAAGTTTTCCTGACATTAGTTATCTTGCAAAAGTAGTTAGCCCAGAAAGAGTTCGCATTTACCAGACGATACGTAATCAGAAACCTAGTTCCATTTATGAGCTAGCTAAAATGCTGGATCGGTCTTTATCGAACGTGCAGCGCGATGTACATGAACTTGCACAAATGGGGATTATCGAACTAAAGAAAACTAGAAAAAAAGGTCAAAAAAGAGAAGTACTCTGCCCCCTTTATAAATGGGATGGCTTTGATATTGCTGTGTGAGCGCCCCACAGTAGTTACCTACAGTAGTTACCTAAAGTGCAGCAATCCTCCGAGCCAACTCGAGCGCCGTAGGCGACCGCTCCAACACCGCGCAATCCGCCAGTCGTTTTTGTGCAGTCGATTTTAATTCAGCAGCAGGCATAAACGAAAGCAAGTTTTTAGTGCTTCCAAACTGAGCACTGAAGTCCTGGACGCGGTCCTCTAAATCGTCCGCCGCTTGAAAAGCAAAGCCAAACGCCTGCGAAAGGAGGAGGTAGTTTTGAAAAATTTCGTCTTCTGGCGGAAAGCCCACTAAAATTAAGGGCACTAAAAAGGCCACCTCGAATAGGGCCGTGGTTTTCATTTTTTGAATTTTAAGTAAAGTGTCTAGGGTAGAAATTGGTTCAAGCTCTTGGGCTTGGCCGCCCATCAGCCCATGCCCACCTAATGCACGGGTAAAGAGCTGAAAGGCGCGTTGATAAAGCAACGGATTAATCCGCCCGACCAGAAGTCCAAAGGTTTCAAGTGCGTGGCTCAGCAGCGCGTCACCCGCAAGAAGTGCCATCGGCTCACCAAACACTTTGTGATTCGTGGGCAGGCCACGGCGTAAGTCATCATCGTCCATGCAGGGTAAATCGTCGTGGATGAGCGAAAAGGCGTGGACCATCTCTAGCGCAAAAGCCACGGGCTCGGTCAGTGCGGACGATAGTCCAAATTGCGCCGCAGTTTCGTACACCAGCTGAGGCCGAATGCGTTTGCCCGGCGATAAAAGCGAATACCCCATCGCTTTTTTTAACGTCGATTCACCCGGCAAACACTGATTGAAATAAAGGGAAAGTTTTGACTCAAACGCCTGGCGGTCAAAAAAAGGTGAATTTTGCATGGGCTTACTTTACCTAAGCTTGGGGTGAACGGCTAGTCAATTTAAAGCGTTTAAAAATGCCAGAGAATTAAGCGGCGTAGTCAACTTTTTTGTGCTATGAATAAGGTTCCTATGAGGCTGGATCCCCTACAATTTGAGCAGCGAAAAAAAGACCATATCCAATTGGCGTTGGAGGATCGAAATCAAGCCTTTGGGTTAACCCAACTGGAACAGGTTCAATTGGTTCACGATTCCTTGCCCGAGTTTAATCTTTCCGAGGTCAGCCTCAAGCCTGAATCCGCAATCATCACTCAAACTCCTTTTTTTATTGCGGGCATGACGGCCGGACATGCGCAGGCCGTCTCGCTAAACCACGTGCTTGCCGCAGTTGCAGCCCAGCGTGGTTGGGTTCTTGGACTGGGCTCCCAACGCCGCGAATTTGCAAATTTGCTGGCGGGCGAGGCGTATGCGGATCCCTCCGTCGCAGAGCTGTTTAAAAAATTCCCCAAATTAAAAGTGGTCTCGAATTTAGGAATTGCGCAATTGATCGAAGCGCATCAGGGCCAAGCCCTGTCCCGCTGGATTCAACATCTTGAGCAATTAGGAGTTTCTGCAATTGGAATTCATTTAAATGCGTTACAAGAGGCCATTCAACCCGAAGGCACGCCCGCGTTTCAAGGCTGTTTAGCAGCTTTGAATGAGCTGTTGGAACGCTCGCCCTTGCCTGTGTTGATTAAGGAAACCGGGTGTGGGTTTTCGCGCGCAAGCTTTAAGAAAATTTTAAGTTTAGGTGCATTGAAGCGCGCAAAGCTGATCATTGACGTGAGTGGTCTTGGGGGAACGCATTGGGGCCGCATCGAAGGGCAGCGCTCCGTGGAAGATAGCGTGTCAGCCCGTTTAGGCGAAACGTTTAAAGATTGGGGAGTTTCTACCGTAGCTTCATTGCGGAATGCAAAAGAAGTGTTTGGCAATCACGCAAATGTAGAAATTTGGGCAAGCGGCGGAGTCCGCACAGGGTTGGATGCGGCAAAGCTGATTGCGCTTGGAGCCACGCGGGTAGGATTCGCAATGCCCGCCTTGAAGGCCGCGCTCAAAGGCGAACTCGCCGTCCACGAATGGATGGAAACGATCGAAGCCGAACTCAAAGTAGCCATGTTTTGCACTAATTCGATTCATTTAAAACAACTCGGGAGAGATCATCGTGAATAAAACAACAACGAAAGCCTGCACCTTTGAGGCGCTTCTAGATAATTTTCATCGCATTCCGTTCGAAGAGCGGCAATCGCGTCTGGCCAATTGGTGCGACCTTGATCCGCAAGAGTTGCAAATTTTAAAAGGGGTCAATGCTTTACCCGTTGAAACGGCCGAGCATTTTATCGAGAACGTGATTGGCGTTTTTCCGCTCCCCATGGGAGTGGCAACGTATTTTCACATCGATGGCCGCGACCTTTTAATTCCGATGGCGGTCGAAGAAACGTCGATCATTGCAGCCGTCAGTGCGACCGCAAAATGGGTCAGGCGTTTGGGTGGTGTGGTCACCACTCGGGCCCTGGGGCGATTGATCATTGGACAAATCCAGATCCCACGCGTGAATCAGGTGGATTTTACGCTCCAACAATTAAATTTCCATAAGGAACGGTTTATTGCCGAGGCGAACCTGTTAATTCCCGGCCTCGTTTCTCGGGGCGGCGGAGTTAAAGATTTAGAGTTCCGGGCCCTAGACCGCGAAGACGGCCAAGGGCAAATGTTAGTCATTCACGTCATGTGCGATCCCTGCGATGCAATGGGCGCTAATTTGATTAATCAAGTGTGCGAAGGTCTCAAGCCTTCCATCGAAGAAGCAACACACGAAAAAGTTGGCCTTTGTATTCTCTCTAACCTGGTGGATGGAAAACTGGTGACTTCGCAAGTGGTGATCGACAATATTGACCCCGAAATCGCATTAGGCATCGAGGAAGCCACCCAATTTGCCAAAACAGATCCCTACCGGGCCGCCACCCACAACAAAGGCGTGTTAAATGGCATTGACCCAATTTTGATTGCAACGGGGAACGACTGGCGCGCCGTTGAGGCTGGAATTCATGCCTATGTTTCGTTGAGCGGAAAGTATCAACCCATTACCGAGTGGAAGTGTGAAAAAAACGAGTACGGCGGAACAAGGCTCGTCGGCGAATTCACCGCTCCGCTTGCAGTGGGCACGGTAGGTGGCGTGACCATGTTGCATCCAACGGCAAAGCTTGCGCTTAAAATTTTAGGTGTAAAATCGTCCGAAGAACTAGCCAGAATTTGTGCCGCCGTTGGCTTGATTCAAAATCTTGGCGCTTTAAAAGCGTTAGCGACGGTAGGAATCGTGAAGGGCCATATGCGGCTCCATACCGCAAATCTAGCAATTGCCGCAGGCGCAAGCGAAAGCGAAATTCCGCGCCTGAAAGAGGAATTAGCGCAAGCCCTGGCACGTGAAAAGAAAATTAATGTGACGCGGGCTAAACAGATTCTCGATGCCCTTAGACAAACCGAAAAACATTAGTTCAAGCGCTTGTTCTTTTTTTATTCTCGATTCATGATGAAGATATATGGTCAAACCCTCGAGCAGTGCTTGGACACAAATCGGATCACGGCACAAAAAAAATGATGACTACGCGCTCGTTAACGCCGAGCACGGAATTTTCATCCTTTGCGACGGAGTGAGTGAAGGCGACGTTGGTGATTTTGCCTCCCAATGTGTGGCTAAAGTGATTCAAGAAAAGCTCATTCAAGCTAACCGGCGCTTTGAAAAAGCGGACGGCGGATTAACCGGCACTAAGCGATTGCAGGCCATGCAGGATGTCTTGCTTGAAGCCTACACCGAGGCCCAGAGCGTTCTAAGGACCGAGGCCGACGCCAATTCAAAATACCGCCTTGCTGCAACCACGTGTATCACCCTTTGGCTGCACGGACGCTTTGCGATTATGGCCCATATTGGGGATAGCCGCGCCTATTTAAGTCGCGCAGGGAAAGTTTATCCCCTCACTAAAGACCATAGCGCTTTTAACCAAATGGTCGCGGCGGGAGCCTCAGTAAGTGACGCTAAAAAAAATCCCATGGCGCGCGCACTCACTAAGGCGATGGGCAATTGCCAATACACCCAGCCTGATTTATTCAAAATGGAATTTCAAGCGGAAGACCTATTCTTTATGTGCACGGATGGCGTTTACACGGCATTCAAAGAAGAAAATGTCTTAACACTTTCCAAATCGCTCCTTGATCCCCAGCAAAGCATGGCGGAGTGGATGGGAAAATGCGCTTATCAAAGTGGGGACGATTCTACGTTAGTGCAGATTCAATTTCCATCCGAGCTTGATTCAACACATTTAATCCGTGCCGATGACCGCTTGCAGTTAATGCAAAAAACGCCGCTATGCCGCTACATGGATTTTACGCAAGTCAGCCATATTGCAACCCTTTGTGAAATTGAAAATTATAAAGCGGGCTCGATCATCATCCAAGAAAACACCGATGGGGATACCTTGTATATGATTGCGAAAGGGACGCTTGAGGTTTTAATTTCTGGAGTCCACCTGAAATACTTAAAGCAAGGGAACTATTTTGGTGAAATTGCCCTGGTGCAAAACATTAAACGCACGGCCACGGTGCAAGCCAAAGAAGATGTAATTTTGCTTAGCCTAAAAAGATCTGATTTGATTGCAACCTTTAAGGAAGACCCTTTTTTGCAGAATCACTTTTTGCGCGCAATGTTAGATGAGACCGTTAAATTAGTTCTGGATCAAGGAAATGAACTGATTGCGCTGAAAAAGCTTTAAGGTTCTGATACGATTTTGGAATGAAACAAAATCGAACCCGTGCTTTGTCCTCTTCCAAATTTAACTTTTTATTTTTTATAGTCGCCACTGTTGCAGCGAATAGGTTCCCGTCGGTTTACGCCAAAGGCCTTGAGCCCTGCCCAGTCGCCACTGCGCAATCCAAGCCCGTTTTACCCGCTTATGACCGCATCATTTTGATTCCAGGGGCGGGTGCTCAAAATGCGGATCTTTATGTAGGTCCCTTCCGGTGGAAAGAATATTTCTCCGAATATGTTCCTTATTTGGAATCGGCGCACATTCCCTTTCAGTTACATGCGGTTTCCCCGACAGGAAATGAGGGAATTGAGCAGCGAATTGAAAATTTAAAAAAACAGATTATTCAAGCCCAGTCCCACCACGAGCGCGTCCTTTTGTTGGGGCATAGTATTGGAGGACTAGTCAGCCGTTTAGTCTTACGCGACCACTCATTGTGGGGAGCCATCTCCGCAGTTCTTATGCTTTCTGCTCCTAACCAAGGCACCGAACTGGTCGAGGCGGTCAATCATAAAGACTCTACCGTTCCTTGGTTAGAAGTGCTTTCGCGGGTACTTGGTTTTGATCTAAACCACATGGAGTATATGAACGAAGTGTCCCACGCATCGGCGATTAAAAAATGGATTACTGAAGAAGATTTCGCCGAAGGTATGCCCCCTGTTTATTCCATCGTCTCTTCGGACCAAATGGTTCACTTGTACGAGGATTATCCTTTTATGGGAATCGGTGGTCAATGGATCGCGGGCGAGCTAAGCAAGTTGGCCGGCCCCGAGCAGATGCGGCTTGGGGTGTGGGGCACGACCTCGGACGGAGTAGTTCCCGCCTATTCCCAAGTTTGGGGACAATGCATTGGATGGTTTAAAGGGAGCCACGCGCGAATATTGGGTAAAGTTTTGGTTCCGTATCAAAAACAAGCCTTTAACGACTATATGGCCGACCTGATGGGGTTTCTTAAGCCCTAGAAAAATCTTTCCAAAAGCGCCTAAAT
>CAIMNF010000460.1 GCA_903842755.1 Oligoflexia bacterium | reverse complement strand
TCCAGACGCTCAAGTGATCAAAAGTCGAATGACCTTCAATTGGGTGTCCGGTGGACCCTGCCCAAGGGTGACTAGAAGTTTAAGGGATATACTTTTTTAATTTAAAAAATAAAACAAAATATTTCGATCTTGTATCTGACGCTGGAGTGATTTATCCATAGTTTGTGCTTTATTATTTTTTTCAAATGGAGTTTAATCAATGCTTTTTTTTGCGCTGCAAATCTTAAGTCAACTTACGCTCAGTTCTTATAGTCAAGAGATTTACAACGTCAAAATCGATGGGCAAACCGTGAACGGTGCTGCCCCATTTAGAACCGGCGCAAACTTCAAAATTGAGCAGCAGAGAGATAACCGCGACGGTATGGGTGGAGATCTTGAAGCCGGCTACGGTTTTTTCTTAAGTTCGGCCGCCAGCAAAGCCAAAGAGCTAGGGATGATCGATTATGTTCAAAGAATATCAGATACGCCCTATAAATATAAAGGGGTGCGGGTTTACTTCCTTTATTCTCCACTTTGCTATGATCAAAATGTGCTGAGTAAACAAACTGAGTTTCTGTTTGCGGATGCGGGCCTTGGTTTAAAGTTTAAAAATTTTGGTGTTGAATACGGAAATACTCCATCCCAGTTTGGTACCATAAAATTTCCAAACGACGAGGCTTTTCCAGCCCGATTTAGAGTGAACCGGTTTAAAACCTATGGTAATTTGTCGCCCACGGTTCATTTTAAAATTTCGGTCGTCGATGGTAAAATTTTTCAATCTGACATAGGTTCTATTTACGATGGACAAGTCCGAGAAGCGCACGCGGAAGTAGCTTGCGACATTAAGGAACACTTTTCCATTGTTGGGATTGTAGATTATGAGTCGATCGAATTCGACGACTATCGAGGCCCCGGGGGGTCTCGCTACCACGGTTCTTCTCAATTTGACGATTTTAAACTGGGCTTAAGGTGGAAGTTTAAGTGGCGCAATTACTAATCTAAAAAGGAAAATATGATTTCTCACTCTTATTCTTACTTAGTCCTTTTTATTTTAGCAGGGATCTTTTTTTGGACTCAGGGATACGCGCAAGGGTTTACCACCGGAAAACTGGATGCCGAGTACATGAGTGGTCTTAGTCCGTACCGCGAGGGCGGGTTCAACGCTCATTACCGATACCACAGCGAGGATGCAAAAGGTGCCGGTGGAGACATGAAAGCGGGGTACGGATTTTTTTCAAATAGCTCAACAGGCCAGTTTAATGAAATCGGGGTTTTCGACTATAGCATGCGCTTTACCGATCCCGCTTTTCTGGGCGGCCCCGCCCCAGCCAGTCCGGAACAATCATAAGCAGTTCCAAGCCGAAGGCTGGGCCGATTTTTTGGGGAATTAGGAGTCGGCACTCTTGAGGGGAGACCCTTTGATTTTCTTACCCTCTGATCGTGATCGTTTTTACGCGCATTAGTAATGAGGAATTACGGACACTATTGTTATTTGTTTGGGTTTCGGCCCATAAAGCCAAAGGATTCGGTA
>CAIMNF010000459.1 GCA_903842755.1 Oligoflexia bacterium | reverse complement strand
GCTTTATGTGCATCATCATAATCATGTGCTGACTTAAACTTAAGCAGGGAGAGGGGCCAGTTTATCAGCGTTCCAGGGTAAACTCTACGCGCCGATTGATCTCATGCGCATTCGGATTCGTATACGCCACCTTTGGCCGAGATTGACCGTATCCGCGAGTCACTAACTTTTTAGCTGGAATCCCTTGTTTAATGAGAAACGCCTTTACGGCCTTTGCTCGCTTAAGTGAAAGAACTTTGTTTTCTTTTGCTGAGCCTACATTATCCGTGTGTCCGTCAATGTAGACGCGTTTATACATTCCGTGATTAGACTTCATGATGTCGGCCACCTCATCTAGGATTCCCTTGGCTTCCAACGTTAAGTGGTCGCTGCCGTTATCAAAATTCACCGGAATAAGCAGTTCAATTTTTCTGCCTTTTAAGACCGCATATTTGCCGCCAACATTTTTTCCTGGACCCTGAGCTTGCGCTACAGGCGGGGCCAGAGGGGCAGCGGTTGGAACGGGAACAGGCTCAAGATTTTTAGGCGCAGGAACAGTCATGGGCGCAGGAGCGATCGCTGGCGAAGGGGAAGCTTGAGCGACGGGGCTTGGCGTTGGAGTCGGATCAGTTGGAGGCGGTACATACACTGGCTTTGGACGGTTATCCGTTACGGAATCAAAGAGGATGTATTTGACACCAACGATCGCTCTAAAATCTTGCCCAGAGGGACCAGCAATTTTGGCAAGCGTCGCTCCCGCATTAAAAATAAGTCCATCCATAGCCGCATACCGGATGCCACCGTATAGTTCATTCGGGTTCAGCGTGGAGTTAAACGGTACAGGAATTTGGCTGTTAAATTCGATGCTCATTCCCCAGGTGTCATTAAAAGGAAGGAATCCGCCGATTCCGAGTAAAATACGTTGTCTAAAATCTAAGGTCGAAGGGAGCACTCCCTGAGTCGGGGAGTAATAGGTATAAGTAGAGTTTGGCGCATAAGCGTATCCTACGTTGATTCCCAAAGTGAAGGATTGGAAAATGCGCTCAACGACTGCGCGAAGGGCAAGGTACGTTGAAGCGTCCGAAACAAAATTTTGGGTATTCCCTGTTGGCAAATGGAATTCTGGAATGAGGGCGAAAGTGGTATTTTCGTCTTCGCGATTCAGCTTAATTTTTGCCATGATTTTTGCGTCACCGATGGCGGTACTGGTGCCTGAGGCGCCGAGTACGTTCCCTGGGCTATAAGTTACAAAATCGATCGGCAAGCCAAAATAAAGACCAAGCTGGCGATCGGGTTTGTATCCAAACATCAAGTCCACCGTTTGAATATTATCAATGACGGCAGGGTTTTGCGAAATCGTTGCGTCCGTAACGCTAAAGGGTTGATGATCATAGTTGTACTGAGCTCCAAAATAATAAAGCCCCATTTTTGGCCACTCGGTCCGCATTGCATCTTCGATTAAAACAAAGTGATCCGAAGTCGAGGGATTATACGTTTGAACATCAATGCTTTGAACCGCAAATGAAGATTGAACGAGAATTAAATTAAAGCCAATGAGTGCCAAAAGCGCTTGGCGTTGAATCATGGATCCCCCAGATCATACAAATTAAAATGGTTTTGGTAATGCGTTCCCTAAAGTGTAACACTTTTAAAAATAATGTTAAATAGATTGGGGCCGACAAAGTAATGACTCTGGCTTTGAGTTTTGCTAATCTTTTGAGCATGGAAGAAATCGAAGTACCAATAGAAAAAGTTCAAGAAGAGATTCAGCACCACGCCTCTTCCGCACACGAAAGAAAAGAGCGGTGGATTTCCTTTGTTGCGGTCATGTCCGCGCTCCTTGCCGTGCTAGCGGCCATTACCGCGCTCCTTGCCGGACATTATTCAACAGAGGCTGTTTTAGAGCAAATGCACGCAAGTGATTTTTGGTCGTATTACCAATCCAAGTCCACAAAGTCCTTGGTATTGACCTCAAAAATGGAATTATTAGCAGAGCTCCGCCAGAATCCTTCGGCCGAGCAAACGCATGCAGATCAAGAGAAGCTTGCCGAATATAAAAAGGAAATGGCCGAGATTCAAGACCATGCAAAAGAGGCCGAGAGACAGTCCCAAAGTTCCCTGGGTGTACACGAGGTTTTTGCGCGGGGTGTAACTTTTTTTCAGGTGGCCATTGGAATCGCGGCCGTTGCGGTCCTGATCCGTCGGCGGACCTTTCTTTATGTCGGGCTTTTTTTTTGGTGCTTTAGGGACCGTTTGTTTGATTCAAGGGCTATGGAGCCTATATCGCTAAGCGATCGCCTTCCGGTAGGGACTCACTCTCCATCACTACGCGTTGCTTTGGGGCGGAATTTTTGCCCCGGAGCGTTTTCCAAATGATTTGAGGCTCGTGAGCAAGGATAATTGCAATTAAGACTTGAGCCCATTGGAGCGAGCAGGAAAAAGGCCAAAACTTCTTTTCCGTTTTTACCGACAAATACGAAGATTTCCAGGACTGAACATTGAATCGCTTCCGGAACAAAATTAAGCCATCGGCGTTGTAAAAGTATTTTAGGGCTCCAGCAATTTTATCACAGGTACTTAAAAATACACTTGGCCTCCCTTGCCTCTTCTCATTTAGGGAAGCGTTGATCGTGGTCAGCGGAATAAGGCCTAAGCTCACTCGTTTTGCGCCTTGATCGGCTAAGGCCTGCATGGCCTCCAACGTTAAAAGTTCGCCCGTTCCGCGCGTGGTATGTGGAGTCAGCCAAAGATCTTCAAAATACCACGATTGGGTCTTTCCAATTGGGGTTGCAATTAATACCCCTTCGATGGGCCCGTTTTGGTTTCGGGCAACAAAACAACGGCGGAGATCTCGGAGTTTCCACGGGTCTGTTTTTAATAAAAAGCCTCGCAGTTGGACGCTTGATTTTTCGTGGAATTTTTTTCTAATCTCTTCGATTTCGGCCTTAAGGTGTGGCGTATGATAAAGGCGATTCAGGCTGCAAGATTCGATTTCTACTCCGAGGCGAACGGCCTGATTTTTTGCTGCACGAACACCTTTGCCTTTATTTCCCCGCGGGGCAAAGTCGTTAAGCTCCACCCAGGGCTCGGTACCAAATTGAAGATTATAAAACCCAAAGTGAGTTAAAAATTGAGCGAAGGATTCGCCAATGGAGACGAATGCCATCGGGCCCTTTGGAAGATGCTGTTGAAGTTCGTAAAGTGCGTCTTGGCAGGAGTCCCAATTCATTTCATTTTTTGGAAAGGGGGAAAACGGCGGGAGCGGTTCGAGCGCAATTAAATTGACACCAAATTTTCGCACGACAGCAAAGATCCAACCTGTAGTACTCTCATAGTAATGAAAGTGCGAAATAGCCCATACCGAATGTGAGGAATTGAATGCAGACTCCGTTAACCTCTCCTCAACGCGATCTAACCCGATTTTCTTCATGGATAAAACCCTCTCTTTTTATCTTACTCTCTTTTTTCTCGCTCTTTTCTTTTTCGAATCCGAGCTTCTGCGCAGAGTTGGTGAAGACGAAGTACTCAACGTTGCTTGACCAAGTTCAGTATAACCGAATCCATCTTTCCGATTCTGCCCCCTTTTTGCTGACCTGCTTGTCTACAAAAGAGGTCCCATTCTTAATCGGAACAACGCACCAAATCAAGATTAATGCGTCATTTTCAAAAGTAATTGAAATATTTGAAGATTTTTCTGGCTACGCCGATATTTTCCCTGGTCTTAAGCGGGTCCAGCTCACTCAACGCCTTGATCCGCAGCAATTTATAGTGCGGTTCGAAAGCAACCCCTTTCCACTGGTCCCCAACACAATTTACTCGACGCTCTACAAGGTCAGAACGAGCACACCCGAGCAGAAAATTTATACCTATCAATTGTATAAAACGGATGACCTCAATGGCCTAGATGGTTTGGTCGTGATTCAGAAAAATGGTGCTTCAGAGACCCTTTATTATGAAATAGATTTTTTAGACGCAAAATGGGGTATGGCGGAAACCTTTGCGCCAAAGAGCATTTGGCGTGAAAGTGTGACCGAAGCGGTACAAAGCGACTTTGCGCTAAAATTTCGAGCCGAAGACCCGACTAAGTCCTTAAAAAAAGTGAAGCGCGATGCGGAACTAGAGTCCACCGATCATGCAATGGAAAAAACGATCGAAACCTGTATTAAAGAAAAGAAAGATGGAACCGAATTCTTTAAAACTTTTGCGCAAGGAAGACCTTAATTTGAAATTTAAGCGTACGATCATTGCTTTAGCTTATGTCGCTTTCTTTTCCTCATTGCCGCATGCAATGGCTTGGGATCAACATACGGTAGGTTGGTTTGGAGCATTTGTTCCCGGAGGGAGTGAGTTTGCACTTGGCAATTACGACTTAGGAGTAAGGAACGCTTTAGTTGTGACCAGCACCTTTGGGATTGGCTACGCGCTTTCAAGCCGAAGCGAGTTAACCTTAGATGGAGTCCCGCTTGATTTTCCAGGAGTAACCTCGCGAGTGGTAAGTCATTGTTCCAGCGTCAACGGTCATCAGGTGTGTTCGCAATCCTCGCAGCTAAGTTTAAAAGCTACCGATGCTACTCGGGCAAATTTAGCGGCCCTTTTACAAGAGTTTGGCCTAAAGTATCATATGAGCAATGCCTTTGATGGGTATCGACGAGCGCAAATCCTTTACGGAGGTGACGTTGGGCAAGGAATTGATGAGCGCCCCATGAGCGAACTTTTTCAAGATCCGATCCGTGGGAGTACCCTGAGTAGTCCCTGGGTTTGGGGTCCTTTGCTTTTAGTGGCAGGCGGACTTGTTTATGATTATTCTTCGCAACTCAGTGCTGGGTTACCTCAAACGCAAAAGCTGAATACCATTTCAAATTCCTTTATGGCCTTCAACCAAGCGGTAATGTATCCGATTGGAAGTGGAGCGCCAGAGGAAATGTTTTATCGAGGTTTTGTTCAAAATGAAGCTTATTCCCTAGTGCCTTCGCCGTACTTTTCTATTGCCATGAGTTCAATTTTGTTTGGATTTTCCCATGGCCCCGAAGAGCGTTTAGCGGCTTCGCTTTTTGGGAGTTATTTAGGAATGCTCACGTATAAAGATCATGGCGAACTCGCGGAGCCCATCGCGGTCCATTTTTGGACTGTTTTTCTCCTTGGCGTTGAATCGATATTTCTCACGCTTCATTCTCAGGTCACTGCTCGTCCCATAGCACTGCAATTGAATTTTGGAATTTAAATCTTACCCCATTTAGGTGCGAATTTAGGGCCTGAGCACGAGGCTCACTCTTTTTGGCTTTTTAAAATGTCTTCAATCTCTTTTGCAGAGTACAGTTTTCCTTTGCCTACTCCAGCGCAATATCCTACCACTTCCGCGTTCCAGGTCTTCGTATTTAAAACTTCTGGCCAAAACGGCCAAGTTCGGCATTGCTCTGGTCTTGCTTCGTACGTCGTACACTTCGCGTCTTTTAAAAATAGGCAATCGTCGCTTAGGTTTTTAAGGTGGTAGTGGCCATCCTTTTTTTCGCAGTACGCTTTTGTAAAATCGCTCAAACTCAATTTGAAAAAAAGCGCGAACCGTTTTCGGTCTTGCAACGTTAAATAAACAAACCCGTACTCGCCACGCGAGGTGCAACACTTTCCGGTCCCTTGACACTCAAACCGGATACCCTTTTCGTAAAAAGACTTGTTAGCCATGACGGTTTCCAATTAAGTTAAAAAATCAGTTTCAAAAGATTTAAATGCGGCCTGATCCAGGATTTCGCAACCGATGGAATCGTTACTCATGCGAACGACTTTGATTTTCAATTTGCCCCGAGCCTTCCCATGAGCCACCATCTCTGCGGTATAAATTTTACCTAGTTCTAGCTCGGAATTTCCTTCATCGATCAATCCAATGCCTGCCGATGAAAAGTCATGAATGCGAAACTTTTTGCCTTTAATGGTAAATTGAATCTTAAAAAATTCTTTCGTATTTTTCCGAGGAGCTTTTCGATGATCTTTAGCTTTCGTTTTTTGCGATTCACTTTTTCCAAATAATTTATCAAATAAACCCATGGGGTAAGTTTTTCAGGTCTTGTTTGGCTTGTCAAACTCCCAATTAATCCTTGCTATTTTTCAATTTAGGACCCATTCAATAAAGAGCATGCAAAAGGTTTTGGTGGATATTCTTCATCCCGCGCACCTTCATTTTTTTAAACGAACCCTGGATGAATTAAAGAGAAGAGACATTGAAGTCATTCTTTGTACTCGTGAAAAAGAGATGACCGTCACTCTTGCCCGGGAACTTAATTTTGATCAGCGTGTATTAAGCATCAAGGGAACATCTACAGGCAGTTTGGTTTCGGAAGGCATAAATCGCCTCCTTGAATTACGTAAAATAATAAAGCAAGAGAAGCCTGCGTTGCTCTTGGGCGTAATGGGAATTTTTATCGCGCCCTTATCGCAAATGGAAGCGATTCCTTCCCTCGTATTTTACGATACGGAAACTGCGTGGCTCACCAATTGGATTGCATTTCGGTTGGCCAGCCGAGTGTTGGTGCCGACTTGTTTTGAGGGGCATGTTTTTTCGAACACCGTTCGGTACCCAAGCTATCAAACTTTTTCAAGTCTTTATGAAAAAGCAAAGTTAATCGCGGAATCTGGGTTTCCTAAACGGGAACTAATTTTATTTCGATTTGTTTCGCGGAGTTCTTCCCATGAATATTTCGAAAGAAACCAATCCTGGAGCCAGCGATCCCATTGGGTGAATGCGGTTAAAGGGTTTCCGATTGAAATCTCGAGTGAAGAGTTAGTGCCTGAAAATCTTGCGTCCTTTTTGCCCAAAGAAAAGGTGAGCGAATTTCACCTTCGCATCCATCAAAGCCAATTGGTGATCAGCGAGAGTCCAACGGTGTGCTCAGAAGCTGCGTGCCTTGGAGTTCCGAGTTACTACATGAGCGATTCGCCAAGGGGATATATTCATGAATTGGAGCAAAGTTACCAGTTAGTGCGAACCGTCTTGCCCCGAGATCAAGACGAGTTTATCGAAAAGCTTAAGTCGGGAAGCTGGCGAGACGACTTTAATGGCTTGGAGAGTAATTTCAAGCGGCTGCTTAAGGATAAAATTGACCCGACCCCTTTTATTTTGTCCCAAATTGACGAGCTTCTTAAAAAACGGTGAAGTTTTACCAAAGCGCAATTCTTCCGTCTTTCATGATTAGAACAGTTTGACCGTCCGCTGTTTCGCCGGTAATCCTCATGTCGCTTGTTCCAATCATAAAATCCGTGTGCCATTTGGTTTGGTCGCTGTTCATTTCGAGTGCTTCGATTTCTTCTTCGGTGACAGGGGGTCGAGTAAATGTGTGCCGATAGCCTGCACCGAGCGCGACATGACTTAAGGCGTTTTCGTCAAAAACGATCGAATAAAAAAGGCGTTTTTGTTGCAGGACCGGCGAGTCAAAATCGACGAGAGCGATTTCACCCAAGTACCGATTTCTTGGGTCTTGGGCAAAATAGCGGGTCAGTGCTTCTTTGCCCTCGGTTGCGCCATAATCGACGACTTGCCCCTCGTTAAATTTGAACCACGCACCTTTTACCAGCGTTCCCATGACTTCGACCGGCCTTTGCACGGTCATTTGGCCTTGGGTAGATTTGTATTTTGGCGTGACAAAGTTTTCAAACCCAGGAAAATTCGCGATTGGCCGGTGACCAGAGGCTTGATAGTGTCTGCCTCCTTTCCAAAACGCTTCAGGGTGGAGCTCTACCGTAAAGTCTGTGCCACTGGCTTGGTAATGAAGCTTTTTTAGCTTTAATTGATTTAAAATCTTGGCGCGGGCCTCAAGTTTAGCGGTGTTTTCGATCCACTTCTGGGAAGGGCTTTGATCATTTAGCCAGAAAACATTCGCGACCATTTCTTGAAAGGTTTGGAGCGCTTGATCGGCCGGAAGCTCCGGAATGGCCAAGGTCGCTTGGGTTTGGGTGGGGAGCTCTAGCAAAGTCCACGGCAAATGGTCCCGTGAACAGTGGCGCACATACGGACGAATTGCTTTTTGAACTTCCGCATCGTAACGGCTAAACACTTCTGGATCGTAGCCTGCAGGTGTGCCCGTTTCGTTTGAGCCCATGAGGCGGATGCTTGAATATTTTTCTTCAATGAGGCGGTTTACCAAATTTTCTGGCACATAAAACCGGGCATAATCTTCGGGAGAAATCCCCTCCGCAATCGCCCTTTTGGTGAGCGCATAATCGGGATAGTAGAAGTTGATGACATCCTTGGCCCCACGTCTTTTCAGTTCCTTCGCTAAATCTTCTGCAAAAGGCTTTTGGGCCAATTCACTGCGGATGACTACATTTTCGCCCGGGCGAAAATCAATTCCGGTTTGGATTAATAAATCGGCAAGCTTCGCATTGCGGGCTGAGTCCCATGGTCCCCGGGTTAGTGTTTGCTCGCAAAGATTTTCCGCGGCACAAAAGAGTGGAAACAAAAGGAGTAGAGGAGACCATTTGCAAAAGGACATCGTTGACCTCGGTATTCTAATCGGTTAGTCGGCTGCAAGATTCTAGTCTAAAATTGGGGAGTTTGCTACGCTTTTAAAATTCGATCGGGTTCGTTGATAAACTTAAACTGGCCCCTCTCCCTGCTTAAATTTAAGTCAGCACATGATTATGATGATGCACATAAAGCCAAATATGTCGCTCAAGCTCCCCACGCTTCTTCGTCGTGCACCACGTCCTCCTAAAAAGCCGATTAAGGTGCGCCCTTAACATCGCTGCCGTATGATTAAGCGCAAACAACGGATCAAAGCCCCCTTTCTTTAGCTCGCCTTGCCCGGCTACACAGGCTCTCCTGC
>CAIMNF010000458.1 GCA_903842755.1 Oligoflexia bacterium | reverse complement strand
ATCTGACTCTTGAGTGAACCCGTCAGTCGCGTAAATAAAGGTTACGATAAAAAGTAATGATATTAATAATCTTTTTTTAGATAGTGAGCGCATCTGCGATATCCACTTCTCCCTTAAGGGCTTTTTGAATGGCTAATTCTTTTAGAGTGGTTAAATTTTTTTCACCACCTTCTTCAGTCCAATCAATATATTCTACAATCGGTAACATCCCTGTTAAGCCTCTTTCGCAATGTTCACAGCCTTGCGAGCGCCTCTTAAATGATCCATAAACTTCAATTTTGTTTTTTTTCATAAATTCGTCATCCATTAGCTTGCTACAATGGCTACAGATTTTTGAAAGAAGTCTTTGAGCTGAACTAAATCTTAGGCATGAATGAATCGCATCGGTTTCAATCCCCAATCCTTGAAGTCTCCTCACAACTTCCTTTGAATTATTTGCATGTAAAGTTGAAAGTACTAGGTGTCCGGTAGATGCGGCTTGAAAGCACAGTTCGGCGGTCTCTCGGTCTCGCACCTCTCCAACCAAGATCACATCGGGGTCTTGCCTCATCATGGCTCGTAAGGAATCTCCAAATGAAAGCTTCTGGCTGACTTGGACTTGAGTAATGCCTTTAAAGGTATATTCAATAGGGTCTTCAATGGTCACTATATTGAGCGCCTGACAATCAAGTGCAGCAAGGGCCGAATAGAGTAAGGTTGTTTTGCCTGATCCTGTCGGGCCAGTAAGCAAGCAGACACCATCACCATAATTCAATGCCTTTTCGAGTGCTTTTTTTACGGTTACTTCAAGACCAATTGAATCGAGGTCAAATTTTCTAGTTTGATCGAGAAGCCTAAACACCAATTTTTCACCAAAAAGCGAAGGAATTAAGTTTACTCGAATATCGAGCCTAAGTTCAGAAATTGAGAAGCGGGTATCTTGTGCTCTTCCACTGATTCCGATGGAACACTGGCTGAGCTGTTTTGCTTCTTGAAGAAAACTGATTTTGTGGGTATCAGCGATCCACTTGAAGGGAACTAATTCGCCATTCACTCTAAATCGAATCAGCACTCCATCTCTTTCGGGTTGAATGTGTACATCCGAAGCCCTTTGGTTTTTTGCTTGGACCATTAAGTCTTGAAAAAGACTGGCATAAGGATTTTGAAATTCTAAGTTCATTTAAATTCCTCCAAATGATGTTGCCGAGCAAGAAGCTTTAATGGCCTGAGCTGCAAGTTCAGTTGAAGCAGCGTAGGGGATTTCTTGGCAGCAGCTAGTTTTTTTCCAAACGGTAAAAAGGTAACCATTTAACTTGCCTAAGAGTCGCTTTTCTTCGTGAACTCCTTTAATAGTTTCTAAAAAGCCGACATTTTGCCCTTCTCTAAAGCAAGAAGAGCTTTGGGGGGAAATCATTTGCCATTTTTCGTCTATATCGCCCGGAATGGAGTGGCTGACTTCGGTTCCGATGCTTTTGAGTCTTGATGCAATCATGAGCGCTGCGGCCGCCCTAGACGCTCCTTGATAGATTCCTGAGCGAGGCAAGAACATTCCCCATCCATTACATGCTTCTCTAGGTGAGGGTGGATATTTTGGAAGCTTTTGCGGAAAGCTGCATCCTCCCGAATCTGACCCTATGGAGGGTACGGTGCCGCCAGCAACGCCTTCGATGGCCCCCTTTAGGAGGCAAACCTTTGGTGAAAGCTGCCACGCTAAAAACTGAGGCTGTATCAAGTCTGCGCTTCCAGTCGTCCAAGACGAGCCCAAATTTTCACTGAGTAAATCAAAGCAAACCTTCTCGCTTCTACCTCCACCGCAGGCAAGTGTAGAGAAAACGGTTCCAGCCATGGGTACTGAAATTGCGTGAGCGTGGAAAGAAAAATTTCCCTGCTCATCATCTACGCCAAAGGGAAGTTTGATTCCTGCACTGCTTGCTTTAAGTTGCGCTGCTGCCGGATGTTTTGAAAAGTAAGTGGTTCCTGCTTCGGGCCATGCCTCAATGAATGTTTGTGGGACGTAGTAAGATATTTGAGCGCAAGGATGGGGTGGGAATCCACACATACAACCCGATACTTGCATTTCCATGCATTCAGTTGCTTGAGGTGATTTCATCACCGAGCAGATGTTCGGGTACAAAATATCGGCAAAGGATGAGGCATGAAAGAGACTGCTGCACAATAAAAGCAGAGTTAGCATTCCCGGTATTTTAGCAGCATCTTTCATTGAATCCATGAGTTGTTTGTGAGGAGTCCGCATGTCTTTTAAAAAATAGGGTTTTAAAAAAAGCTTTTCAAATCTCGTATCTAAACCATCAAAAATCTGAGCAAAAGCTTCAAAAGCACGCAGCCTTGCAAACTCGCGTCCAGTTACGGGGTACTCTGGTGAGTAATGAGTAGAAACGCTTTCACTTACACTTCCGCGATTCGATTCCATCCCTCCCGATCCCGATAGAATATCAGTTCTTGAGTTCTGGGCGCTTTCTGAAAAACTGTGTGATTGGCGTTCACGATCTACTGTGCCGTGAGGTTCTTGAAATAGTCGTATGGTCTTAGGATCAGTTGTAGTTCCAAAAATACGACTACGAAAGTTTTGAAGAATTTCACGGGTAGCAGGTTCACTCCTGATTGCGTTTTCAAGTGAGCTGACACTTTGAGTTGCGGCGATAGTAATTGACTTTGCTTCCCGGCCCTTCGCAAGGTAACGATCATCACCTAGACCTGCGCCGCCGCCACTGGTAGCAACATCTTGGTATTCATCCATTACTATGACTGCGTAAGGCGCTTCGTTCAGATCATGGTCCGTAGTTCGATCTAGTACCGCTTCTTGAAAGAGTAGTTTGAAAAGCGTTCCAATTGATCGTGAAAGAGAATCATTTTCAATATAAATACAAATGATTTTTCCTTGTCTAATCACATCCTTCATTTGAGTGATAGTGATTTCTTCTTTTGTAGGTGAAAGAATCTTAGAAACTCGATACTCCAGAAATTCATTTAGAAAGCTAGTTGCGGTTGCTAAAATACTGGTTCTAATCTTCTGATCCATTTGCGAAAATTCATCATTAAAATAAGCGATTGCCATTCTAATGTTATCTGCTTCCTCCTCATCCCATTTTTTAGTGTTAAGACAATCAACAAGTTCACCAGCCAGTCCCTCGTCTCGTGCCTGAACAAGGGCCTTGT
>CAIMNF010000457.1 GCA_903842755.1 Oligoflexia bacterium | reverse complement strand
GAAACCTCCGTTGCGGCCATTTCACCAAAACCCTTGGCTTCCCGAATGAGGGCCTTATCCCGCCGGACGCCTCTAAAATTAGCCTTAAAACCGGTTCCAATTTCTTGGATGACCCGAATCACTTCTAACGCCGCCGGATATTGACCTTTGGTTTTTGCCATTACGCCTTGACGAGCCTTTTTGAAAATAAGTGCGCGACCGACCGGATTATTCTCCAGTAACGCCCCCATCACTCCACCCATTCCGCCTAACAGGGGATCCCGTGCCAAACGTTCATTTCTCTTTAACGCGTCTAAATTTTGGAGCACCCATTGGAGCGCGTTTTCTTCAAAGTTTTCTTTGGGCAAGCACGCTTCCGCAAGGCCGGCTTTTACCGCTTTTTCACCCGTCAGGGTTTTCCCGGCCAAAATTAAATCAAAGGCTTGAGCAATCCCTACTTTCCAAGGCATCCGAACACAGCCGCCCATTCCGGGGATAATCCCCAACAATACTTCAGGAAGTCCAATGCGCGCTTGGGGGTCATTGGACATGACAATGGCCGAACTCGCTAACGATAGTTCGCAGCCACCACCCATACACGCGCCGTTAATCGCAATAATCCGTGGAAAAGGGAGGTCCTCCCAATGATTCAATAAATTTTGGCCCGCGCGCGCCAGAGCAGTAGCTTCTTCGGCGTTTTTGGCGGATTGAATGAGTTGAATGTCGGCGCCGGCAATAAAATTGCCGGGCTTTTTTGAAACCATCACTAAGGCTTCAAATGATCCCGCCTCGGACTTCAATTTTTCAATTAAAGTCTCAAATTCTGCCATCACTTCGCGATTAAACTTATTGACCTTTTCCCCTAAAAGATCGAACGCAAGCACCCCAATGGAACGACCACCCACTTGTTGGACCGAAAGATTAAAATGTTTCATATTCCTCTACATTACACGCGTTTAGGCGCAAGCCGCAATGCAAATAGAAGAACCGAACTAGAAATAAAAACCTACGCCAAGGGTCACTTGATCCGTCGTTGCACGGCTTAGCGCATTTGCAACGGCCAATTTATCCGAATCATATAAATATGTCGCTCCATTGGCGGCAGTTGAAGCCCAGTAGGTGAAAACACCTTGAAGACTGAATTGAAAATCAACGACCAGCATGGACGTAATCGCCACCTCGAGCCCAAGCGAGCCCCGCCCCTGAATTTGCTTTAGTGTAAAATCATTGGAATACGTAGGGTCACTCCCAAAATTGGCAAGAACTGCTGGCAGATACGCCAGCTGATTCCACGCGTAGGAAACTGCTCCTCCAATAAATGGTCTAAATCGAGACTCCCGGCCTAAAACATAAAGCCGCGCACCAAGATCGACTCCATTCCCCTTATAGCTAAATGCTTGATTGCCGTTTAGCCCCGAAAGAGTTGCTGCAGCTGAACTCACGCTCGAACCCGCGGGTAGACTCAATCCCATCTCTTGATGCGAAAAACCAGCTTGGAGTAAAAGTTGCTGCGATATTAAGGCGCCCACTTGAAATCCATAACCGAGATGGCTTGTGCTGTCTGTAGTTGGGTTTCCAATGACGTTGCTTAATTGTACCGAGGGCTGAAAAAAAATCTGAACAAGTGGAGCCTCGACCGTTTCTACGCCATACGTATTCTCGCTTAGTAATGCATCTGCTTGCGCGACTCCGTGTAGGATTAACCCAATCAAAAAGAGAGCAAGGCATCCATTATTTTTAATACGAGAACTCATCCTCATGGTCGGCTGGGTTCTACCACCATTAATGACGCACAGCAACTTTTAACTGAGAAGGCCTTCTTTAATTTTCTCCGGCACCGGCTTTTGATTCCGTTTTGCCCAATCCATGACCGCATTGGCGCACGCATGATAACAACCCAAGTCGCCGAACCGCGGAAAAGCATCGCGATACGCACGGTAAATTTGCGGGTGCGGGGTTAAAAATCCCAAATCCTGACCTCCATAGGCCAACAAATGAGGCGGAATTTCTGCTAACTTTTGAAAAGGATAAAACGCGGGCAATTCAACCTCTTCTACCTTTTCCGGGTCACGAATATCCGGACTAATTTCCGACACTGCGTACTCCAAAAAAGGCAAAATAGACTGAAGGAGTCGAAACAGCCGCTGGCTTGTTTTCCGTTGTACTACTCGGTTTAAGCTCTGAGGATCATAAGGAAGCAATGTCCTTGCAATCCAACTTTGAGTTCCACGCCGTAAATGGACAGATAACCGTTCCACTTCAACGATGGGCCCATTCTCCTCAGAATAAATCATTTTAGAAGTCGCACCAGGAGGCAACATTTCCGAATTCATCGTAAATTGAATACAAAACCACCATCCCAAGGCCCTTTTATTCTCCCGCCCTGGGAACAACGTGACGGGCTCAGAAGCAAAAAGCCCTTGAGAATGTTCCCAACTGGTACACATCAACGCCGATTTGATGGAAACGGTTTTAGATTGGCCCTCTAGCTGCACGCCACTCACCCCTTTTGCGTCCACAAAAATTTGCTGCAATTTTCGATCCTCAATGACATGCACTCCAGACCTACGAAGTTGGTCTTTTAAGAGCTCCGCAATTTGGACCTTGCCATAGGAAAAGTAGCGCTGGCCTTGTACCCGCTTGATCAAGGTATCAAAACTTTCAGAAGCGAATCGCCCTAAGTCATGCCCCCGAACCATAAACTCAAGCCCCTGAATTAAGTCTTTCGGTCTGTTTGCTTTTCCGTAGACCGAAAAAAGCTCTTGCTCTAAAAGTTCTCGATCCGGATACAGCATTACCCTTCGCGACGGAGTTAAAATCTGGACAAGCTCTGCGGGAGCGTCTTCCGCCAAAAACGATGGAAAGCTTGTTCTCTCAAAAAACCTTAAGGTAGAAGACGAAGAAATAGCCGAGCCAGAAGAAATCAAGGGCAGCACCAAGACACTTAATCCCGAGTTCGCTAAAATCTGTGCAGTCCAAAATGCAGAAGGATGGTCACCTAAAATAGCCCAATCGTATTGATCTAAGAGTTGTTGCGTCACGTTGTTAAGCCTATCGAATTAAAATGCATTCTTCAACCCAAGTTAAAAATCTTTGAGACCGGACCGACGCATCTTTTTGCCAACGTGCCCTGTGATGGGTTGCCTCCAGCCGTTTTAAAAACAGAGCAAACTCCGAAACACGATCGCAGATCGTCAATTGACCGCTCTCGATCAGCTCGACCACCTCTGGAAATTGAGAACTATTTTTGCGCCCACAGGCAATCGGAACCCCCCAAAACGCAGGCTCCAGCGTGGAATGAACTCCCCGACCTAAACCGCCTCCGACCCAAACCCAATCCGCAAGTCGGTATAGCTCAAGCAAGAATCCCATTTCATCCACTAAAACAATCCTCGATTCGATTTTTCCTTCGCTCGCAGAAGCCCGTTCCCAACTTAACCCATTCTTGACTTGCGTTTGATCGAGCCGCTTTTCCAATTCTGCTATTGAATTCTTTTTTAAGGAATGAGGAACGATCAACAAAGTTCCTGAACCATGGGCAATCCATTCCGGAAGTAAAAAATCAAGATCTTCTTGCCACGCACTCCCGACAATCCCCAAGGGACGTTTGCAATTGGATAGTCTTGATTCAATTTCACTAACCCGCGACTGTGGAAGGGCCGCTCTGGTAGCGACGCGCACCCATCGCGGATCCGATCCGACTTTGACTTGTGCGTGAGGAAATAGGGAACTCAGTTCTCGCGCAGATTCCAATTGAGTTGCATAGAAATAAAGTCTTGGCAATTCAACACCGCAAATCTTTAAAAACCACTTTGCAAAAACAAAAGAAGATCGTCTCTGCGCTTGAATCAAAATCAACGGCAGATTGATATGAGAGACCGCTGCCCAAAGGCCAGGCCAAGCTTCATACCGGGAAACGATCACTTGCGTAACGCGATAGCACTTCAAAAAATCTTCCCATTCGTCTTCCCGAGGGGAAAAACCAGAATAGTAAATCTGCATTCCTTGCGCCCGCATTCCTCCAAGCCATCGTTCTAACATTCCGAGTGCGGAGGCAGAGAAAACCGTTATTCCCACTCGAACCCTTGAATTGCGTCGCACCCATTCTTCGACTAACGGGATCAATATCTCTAACTCACCCGCACTTGAAGCATGAAAATGAACGCTCTGATTCGAACTCAGCATCGGCCCGTCTTGCACTCCAAACTCTCCATCGCGTTTCCAGCGAGACAACTTAAACGAGTCTATTCGACTCCGATCCACTCCAAACCACTCGAGCCATCGAGACGTACAACACCACCGACTAAAACGGAGATAAACTCTGAAAATGAAGCTCATGAACTCACTTTTTTCTGAATAAAAGCCTCAACAAGATCTGGCTTGATTTGGCGGAGGCAGGCATAACGATCAAAGTATCGGTAACAAATTTGCCCATCTTTAGAGCACGGGCTACACCAAACTCCACTTGTGATTGCTTCGCTTTCCTTTAAGGCTACTCCAAATCCTAGGTCAAATGGTCACAAGTATTACTGATAGTGTTAATAACACATTAGGAATTACTGG
>CAIMNF010000456.1 GCA_903842755.1 Oligoflexia bacterium | reverse complement strand
GTTTCGCGGATTTTCCGCAAATCAGAAAGCAGTTTTCGATTCGCTTGTAAAAAATCATCGGAGCAAGATTGGCCTTTCAGGCCAGAGTTTTTGTCTTGAAGACTCTTTAAAACGTCATTAAATCGGGATTTTTCATCTACCTGACACCCCTCAAGGATCTGCTCACTAGAACCCACAGCAGTGACCTGCGTTTGGTCCGGTGTTTGAGCACTCGCCCCATGGGCTAAAAAAAGCGCGATGCAAGTAATGAAGACAATTCTCATCCTCTGCTTTTCGACTTAGAGGAAGACTTTCTTAAGTGTCAAAAAAATAGCGGACAGTCGACTAACCATCAACTGCCCGCTTGTTTGCTTACATAAAATTTAGAAAATCAACGAACCTTAAACGAGTCCTTCTGCCTTAAGGACTTTTGCCACTGCAGGGCGACTTGCGATGCGTGCAAGATAGGCTTCTACATTTTTGTACGGAGTCAATGGAATCTCTAGCCATTTGGTCCACCCACAAACTACGAATGCGTAGGAATCGGCAATCGTAAACGTATTGCCCATGACGTAGTCTTTGCCTTCAAGCTTTTCGTTCAGATAATTTAAATAAGACTTTGCATTTGGAATCATATAATCCCGAACAGTTCCTTGGATTTTTGCGTCTGATGAAATCTTTTGTACGCCAAATAGAGCACCGATGCCTTTATGAAGGTCGGCCGCAACGAAGGAAATCCAGTTGAGTGCTTGCGCGCGCTCAAAGGTGCCGTAAGCAGGCAAAAGGTTTTTTTCCGGAGCCAAATCGGCAACATACGCTGCAATAGATAGGTTTTGATCCAGCTGTTGGCCATTGTCTAAAATAAGAATCGGCAGCGTGCCGAGCGGATTCAGTTTTTCGATCAGGGCTAAGTTTGGATCCGACGGCTGATCAAAATCGATTTCGATTGCTTCATACGGAATACCGGATTCTTCCAATGTGATGTGGCAAGAAGTAGAACACGAACCTGCTGAGTAATAGAGTTTCATAAAGTTTCCTTTTTTGGGGTTATGGTTTGAGACCGCAGTCTATCACAAGAAATGGAGCTGCACACCAAGATATGACAGTACCGAAGGCTGTACGGCAGGGAGCCTTTGTAAGGTATGGCCAACAGAAAACAGCGCAGTGATGGTTTCTGACCAATCATACCGCCCCCCCACGTTAAAAAGCGACTGCGTGCCTGAACCATCTAAGTTGATATTGGCGTGATATTCTCCCAAAAACTCCCATGGGTTTAGCTTGTAGGAAAGAACAATTCCCCACATGCATTGATTGGCGCTCCCCTGACTAAATACATATCCGACCTCTGGATTCACCGTAAATTTCCCAAAATGTTTAGCAAACTCAAGGGGGAGTAAAAACCAGTTGCCGGGCTGACCGAGATTAGGGTCATCGCTGGTCAGAAAAAATCCAAAGTAATATTGGGGATAAGTGGATATAAAAAATCCATCCTGATCATCATCCACAAATCGCCACTTTACTCCGGCCAGGGCCCCACCCCATCCATATTTACCATTATAAAGTGCCCCACCCGTCTCAATTTTAAGTTGAATAGCATCGCCAAGCCCGTAATTTACGTCAAAATAGGGGAGCTGATACAAACTTGCCTGACTTGCGTTTTGATTAACGGTGGCAATGTTAATTTCCCAGTGATGGTTTCCAGGCGTTTCAGGATCATCCGTGACCAGGGGCGGTCCGCCCTGCGCACGCGCGCCCGAGGCTCCGACCAAACTTAGAGTCAGAAACACGATCAGGATCACCCTTTTTTTAAGATTCATGGCCCCATAACGATGACATGAAACGATCCCGGAATCACGGAAGGTTTTGGATGCTTGGATGAAGGGGCGCTCGAAGCGACTTTAGCCGTAGCCTCTTTAGCTGTAGCGTCTTTTGCTGAATCAACTTTACCTGGAGCTTCCTCCGCGGGGCCAAACTTTGCCGATGGTAAAAATACTCTCCCGGTTTTTTGATCTACCGCGAGGGTACGAGCCCCACTTTCTGTTTTGGGCTCTTGCAAGAGTTCTAGTCCTTGAGCAGTTTCTCCCAAAATAGTCATTTTGCCCTCACCAGCCGATACAAACACCAAACCTTGGCGGGAATCAAACGCGGTTGCATCGATGTGGCCTCCGGCTGGAAACGATTGAGTCACTTTCCCTGATTCCGCACTCACGACCACGACTTTATTATTCCCGCATCCAACAAACAGCCGCTGCTTTTTAAGATCGATCGATAGCCCCGTGGGCTCTTCGCAAGGGGTTAGGTCAAATGTGGACTTGATGCGATTCGATTTGACGTCAATTTTAACTAAGGTACTTTTGTCTTCGATATTTACAAAAACACTTCCCGCTTCGTTACTGACCGCGAACTCGGGCTTCCCTGGAAGGGGAATCGTGGTCATTACATTAAGCGATTTTGGATCAACGATGGAAGCGGAGTGACTTTTGCCGTTAAAAACGAAGAGGTGCTCAGAAATTGGATCAAATGTAATCGCGTCTGGGTTTTCACCCACGGTTACTTCTCCCACTTTCGCTGACGATTTAAGATTAAAAACAATGAGCCTTCCCGCTCGACCTGCGGTCGCGAACCCAAGTCCAAGTGGTTGAACTAGAGCAATCCCATGCGCTCCCTCTACCCCTGGAATTTCTCCCACTTGTTTTCCAGTTTCGCTATCTAAGATCATCACCCGATTAGAGCGTGCAATGTAAAGGCGCTTCGCATCGGAATCAGAAACTAAATAATCCCAGCCGTCGTCTCCGCCCAGTTGATAACGAGCGACTTCCTTATAATTGATGGATGGACCGGCGAAAGAGAAGTTAAACAAGAATGATGCAAACAGTGAGCAGATTGTGATCGAGAGGTTGGTCATATCAAAATCATGCGGTAAATTTCAAAAAACTGCGAGCCGTAAAAACTGCCCCCCTACGATGCTACTAATTATCTAGTCGTATCCGTTAACCCATTAATATCTGGCCCAAATCTTGAATTATTCATGGTCATGAAGAATCCATGTCCACACTTCGACCCCAAAAAGACCCTATTTAACGCCCGTTTGACCGATCTCTCC
>CAIMNF010000455.1 GCA_903842755.1 Oligoflexia bacterium | reverse complement strand
CAACATTAGCTCGCTGCGTAAATTTTAACACTAAAAATTCAAAAACCTCATAAGAATTCTTATGGGGTTTTTTATTTTAACCGATTCGTTTTTTAAGACCAAGTTGATGGTAAACCGCAAAGCCGTGAACGGCATGGTTTCCACTTTTCTTTTTGGCTTGAAATGCGGCATTAGGCTCTAACTTCAAGGTGGAGTTATTAATTCGGACCTCGCCTACTTCGAGCGCTTTTGCAACTCTTTGCGCTTCCGCCCCATCCGTACTCCAAACAGAAGCACAATGTCCGTAATGGGATTGGTTGGCGAGCGCAATCAGCTCTTGCTCATCCTGGTAACCAATCAACGAAACGTGGGGCGATAAGATTTCGGTTTGAAGCGAAATGCTTTTTAAAAGCTGCATCTCGCTCACGGATTCAAATGCAACAAGTGTCGGAGTAACGGTGTTGGATTTTTTTCCCTGCGAAAGCAATTTTCCCCGCATCACTACCGTTCCGCCTTCGCGCTCAGAAATCCCACAAAATTTCAAATACCGGTCCACCATGGAATCCTCAAGCAAAGGCCCCATCCAGGCGTCGCTGTCAGGCGCTCCGATTTTAAACTGCTTGGCCGCTTCGTGAAAAAGCTCTACCCAGCCCGCAAAACGATCCCTTGGTATAAAAATTTTTGAAATACTTCGGCAATTCTGGCCGGCGGAAAGAAACGCATCTTCGATTAACTGCGAAAGAGCCTCCTGCGGGTGCTCATGCGCAAGGATTGCGCTATTCTTTGATCCTAAATACAGCAAAACCTCTTTTTGCGCTTGATGAAGAGTATCTTGTTTGAGCCGAATGCCGGTCTCGTACGAGCCCATAAAAACCACGGCTCCTACTTTCTCGTGACACGCAAGCCGCCTTGAAAACTCCTTTTCACCAACGACCATTTGTAAGACTCGCTCCACGCCTTCACCCTTAAATGCACTCGCTAAAGCGAGCGTACTGAGTGTGGACTTTTCCGATGGCTTTAAAATAACCGCGTTCCCCGCAAGGAGCGCCATCATTGAAAAATGAACCCCGTAATAAAGAGGCCAAACGCACGACGCTAAAACGACCACGATCCCGCGAGGGTCTTGTTCCTCCGCCTTAAATTGCTTAAATTCACGCACCCATTGCTCAAGAGTCGCCCACTCAAGGCTCACGTCGTGGTGCGGGCGCCCGGATTCGCGCATCAATTCGGAAAGCAACTCTTCTTTCTGCGTAAGGAGCTGCTCCGCGAAGCGACACAAAACCCGGTGCCGCTCTTCTAAAGTATGCGCGCCCCATTCCCGCTGGCCTAGCAACGAAACTTGAATGGCACGATCAATCTGACTATAGGCGTAGTGCACCCGTGCTAGCTTTTGCTCAACCTCATAAGGCGCAACCACCATCCAGGTTCCGGTTGGGTCATTTGGAATCTCCGTCTTTCCTAAAATTAAACTTGAAACATCCTCCATCTTAGCTCCTCAAAAGTACGGCAAGAAAAAAACGAGCTCTTTTGCGCCTAATTTTAGAATTTTTCTAACCTGCTTTAAGTCAGTTCCTGGCACAACCTTCAGGGTGTCGCCCTCCAAACTCCCTTCAATACTTAACGCACTAAAATCACCTTTTGATGGCTCGGACGGATTGCACGCCGTGATGAGCCCGGAGACGAGTTCGGGCTTATTTGTTTTTGCTTCCCCTAAATTAACCGCTTTTACCTTTTTTAAAATTTTAAGGTCATCGACCTTCGCCCTTAAGTGCGGCCCCCCATCAAAGGGATCGATCTCGTTTTGATACTGAAAACCAATTCGTTTTAACAAGTGCAACACCGGTTCGGTATTCACCCCTACTTTCCCTATCGCATTGCGCGCATCGGCCGAAAGAAAAGTTGTATAAATCTTGCCTGAGGGAAAAAGGTCAAAAATAAATTCCTTGTTTTTTGCCGACAACGCATCTGCCTCCCAATAATCCAAATTGGTAAACCTGCGTCCAATGGCCTCCCAAAGGGGGGAATGCCCTTTTTTATTTAATGGCGGTAAAAGCTCGGCCAACAGTTCACTCTTAAATCGGGCGCGGTGGAGATGTAAGTAAAGAAACCGCGCAAAGAAAATTTGCCGTCCCACGCGCGCAGGATGATTTCGGTACTTTTCATTGACCAAGAGCGCACCCAATTCCGATGGACCGTCGGTCTGAGCTTTTAAAAAAAGCGTCCCATGAATAAACCCGGTTTGAATGGCGGGCGAAAAATGCTTCTCTGTTCCGACTTTGAAATAGTAATGAGGCGACTGTTCTGTGCCGTGTTGACCTGCAATCATCGAGGTCGCGACCACTTCCCTTTTTGCCAAGTCTTCGGCAACGAAAACATATTTTGTTTTCGTCAGTTCCTGGCCCGAACTTTTAAAGGATTTTTGCGCTAGCTCGATTCGCTCCATCATCCCCTCGCGGGTGGTGGGTAAATTAAACATCCCGGGCGTTTGGGCCAGACTCAAAAGGTCTTTGGCGTCTTTCTTCTGAACCGCCCTAATTAAAATCATAAACACACCGATAATATCAAATCACGGTAAAACTGAATGGCTTCTTCAATCTGACTAATCCGTACAAATTCATTAGGACCTTTTGGAAATTGGTCTACTCCACCGAGTCCAATCACCGAAACCGGAAACTTGGATTTTGCAAACCAGCCCGCATCGCTTGCATAATTAGTCGAAACACTGCCCTCGGCTGACACTGGCTCGCCCATCGCGTAACATAAGCGTTCTTTTTGTAAATTGAAGTTCAACTCTTTATATTTGTGAAAAAGCGTTTGGATTTTCTCTTTCCACTGCGCTTCAATTTGAAGCAAAGAATGCTGGGGCAAATGCCTGAGCTCAAATCGAACGGCCGTTTTTCCATTCATTAAATTTTGAATCTGCGTAAGCATTCCTACCGAGTGCGGCCTCTGAAACTGCGCTTGCTCCCCTAGAGAAAGGCCACTCACTAATGCCTTCCATTCAAAATCCAACTCCAAAATGACTTCAATTAAGCTTGCAGATAAAAAACTTGTTGCGTGATCCGTTGCACCCACATACTCAATGTTAAAGTATTGGTGCTGGTCATTCTCAGCCATTTTATTTTTAGTAAATTGCTTAAAATCCTCGTACTGAAACGCCGTCAAATAGAGGGTCGCACGCGCCAAATCGGGCACAGCACCTTCCGCTCCCATGGTTTCAAGCTTTGACCACTGATAATCAAACCCTTGCGCAGAGGCTTCTAACAAAAGCTCCATTAACAGATCAAACGCATTGATGCCGTTCTCCACAGCAGAAAAATCAATGCTTCGCCCTCGCGCCTCAAGGTGAACGCACCGATTGTATCCGCGAGAGTCGCGGTCGCGAGTGGGCGATTCAATCTCTACCGAAAATGCAACATGCCCAGGAGCTTGCCGATTGGTTTTAAGTTGCGTAGGCGCAAACGTGATGACCTCTTTTGGATTGACCGAAAGGGACTCGACTAAGAAACGCGCTCCTAACATTCCAAATTGGGAGCCAGCCGTGCCCACTAAATAAAGAGGAACCTTATGACGCCGCTCGAGCAACTCGGCCGCAGCAATCACCCTGCACATAAAATCAACTTTACCTTGAAGCGCACCCGCTCCGACTAGTTTTTGCCCATGGATGTACGCACGGTAAGGCTCTCCTTGCGTTTCCGTCCAAAGGGCATTGAGATTTCCCGTGGTCACATCCAGCGGATTAACCAACAAAAGCCCTCGCCGAGTGGAACGATCGACCAGATTATCAGAAGAATACCCAATGAGATTATATTGCCGTTTTGAAAGCCCCGCCAAGGAGTGGTGCACGGGCTGGAGTTGTACTTTAAACCCCAAATCCTGCATTAAACTTTGCAAATACCGCGCTAATTCTTCATTTCCAGAATAAGCGTCCGAGGGAATACTAACCAGCCGTTTTACTTCGTCTAAGAGGCGATCCAAGGTGAACATCTTCTACTTAAATAACAAACACTTATTTTTCTTGCAATGTATTCCGGAAAATCGGTAAAGTCTCAGGTATCTTATGCAGAAATTTAGGCGGGCGGCCAGGTGTTCACTGATCGGAGTGGTCTTTAGTGGTTTGACCCTGCTCTTGTCCATCAGTCGCGCAGGCCCTGGAGAGGGCACTGAGCTGACTCAACTTGAAAAGGCTGGCAAATACAAAGAAGCCATTGATCTCTTACAGCAAAAGCCGACGTATGATTCCTTCTACTTTTATAATTTAGGAATTCTTTGGGCCAAATCGAACCAAATTGGGCTGGCAACGGCTTACCTTGAGAAGGCCAATCGACTGAATCCCCACGACCCCGAGATCATCCGAAGTTTAAAAACGGCTCGGACACAGCTTTCCAGCAAATTGATCGTTCCTTTAACGGAAAACGGACTAGATGCCGCATCAAATCAAGTGGAGCGGATGGCAGACCGAATTCCAAGTGATGAGATTTTAGGGATCTTAGGCTTAGTAGTACTGGTGGTGTCTTTGTTTTGGATTAGAGCATATTTAAAAACGCGGAATATTACGAAGACGTTTTTAAAGCCCTCGGGCTGGTTTGGTGCGCTTGCCCTGGTGATTGCGTTTGCGTTTTATGGAATTTATAAGGTAGGCAGCCTTGATCCGCCGGCGATCACTCTCCTAAAGCAGCCGCTCCGAAGCGGTCCTGGGATGAACTACCCAGAAATTACGACTCTTGAGCCTGGCATTAAAATTCGTGTGGTGGGAGCGACCATCACCGTAAATGAAAATGAAGTTTGGCAAAAAGTACGATATAAAACAGAACAGTTTGGGTGGGTGCCACTTTCTGGCCTTTTGCCCCTTTAAGAAAGGTAATATGAAATTTTCTACGCGCGTGGCGCAATTCGTGATGATCGGTAGCTTGTGGATCGGTGCTGCTCACTTTCTTTCGGGCTGCTCGTCCGAAAAGGTAAACGAGAACGATCCCGCAAGTGTTTTTAAAGATGCGGAAGACGATATTAAAAATGACCGTTATTTATTGGCATTAGATAAATTGCGAGTCATTAAAAGCAAATTTTCCTATACCAGTTACGGTGCTTTGGCCCAATTACGGATGGGGGATGTTTATTTTTTACAAGAGTCTTACCCGGAGGCATCTGCTGCCTATGAAACCTTTGTTGAGCTTTACCCCAAACACGAAAAAGCGGGTTATGCCCAGTTTCGGGTGGGTGAGTCTTACTTCTTAGATATTCCAACGATTGTAGAGCGTGACTTAAAATCTGCTGAAAGCGCAATCCAAGCTTACACCACCTATCTAAAACGATATCCGAACGGTGAATTTGAGAAGGTTGCTCATGAGCATAAAGCAACGGCATATAATAAATTAGCAGAAAAAGAGCTGACCATTGCGCAATTTTATATTCGGAAGAAAAAATACGACGCTGCTCGAACGCGCCTACAAAAAGTCATCAATCAATACGGCGACTCCCCTAGCGCTCCCCAAGCCATGAACACCCTAAAAGAGATGCCCAACACAACCTCAGCCGCACAATGATGCTCCCTCAACAAATCCATCAGCAAATCCTGACGCGTAACTTTTCGGAAGCCGAGAAACAAATCCTTGAGGCTCTCCAAACGGAGCCAGACAACGCGGACTTTTATTATTTGCGCGGGGTGCTGCGCTCCTATCAGGGAAAACTAACGCTTTCGATTGAAGATCTTAAAAAAGCCCTCTTTTACGACCCAAAACATACCGATGCTGCAGTTTGTTTGAGCGTTATTTTAAACGACATTGGACGTTATGACGAAGCTAAGATTATTTTCGAACAAGCAAATCAAAGCGTGTTCATTAAGCAATTGGGGGAAGACGAACAGATCGATCGGCGCTTTGCGGTCAAACATTTTGAAATGGGGGATATGTACTTTCGATACCGCCGCTACGACGAGGCCATCGAAGAATACAATAAAGCGATTGTCTTAGATCCGACTGCAATTCCGGTACACATTCGCCGCGCAAAAGCTTTCGCAAAAAAAGGATTCCTGACCCGAGCCATCCAAGAACTCCAACAGTTAAAAATACAAAATCCCCGTGAGCTAACGATTCGCATTCAACTAGGACTGCTGCACTATAGCCAAGCCAATGTCCTCGATGCGGAGCTTGAGTGGGAATCCGTCCTAGAAGAAGAGCCCCTACACCGCGAAGCGATGTCTTATTTAGAGTTAATTAAAAATAAACAGAAATAAAAACCAGGAACCGCTGACTGTAGGCTTAAATGAGCTCCACATTAGGAGAAGCAGAAAGGGCAGTTAAGCTCAGAGCACCCTTTTGAACATTTCGATCGGACGCTGGCATTTGGGCCACATTCGCGCGGAGCGATAACAGATGCGCGCGCAGCTCTTTAAACATCGGGTGTTTAATGGGCTGATCATTTTCCTGAAGGACCACTTGCTTGGCCACTTTCTGTTTGGTGTTGATGACCAGAGGCGCTTTTAAATTTGCAGTCATTTCCGTCAGCTCTTGCGGAAAACTCAACAGAGTAAACACGCTTGCGTCTTTAATCGACTGCAATCGCAACTCCCGGAGTTCTGCAGCAGATAGTCTGACTACATAGTCGGGTTTGAAAATTTTTGGCTCCAGGATTGGAAACGCTAAGTGGGGGCTTTTCAGCGATTGCAACCAAAGAATTAGCGTGTCATCCGCAGAATCAACTAAACAAAAGTCGTGGTCTTCTGGAAAACCCAGAATTCCACTCGGAATGTATATGATTTCATCTGTGGTGACTTCAATCTGGCCAAAACGTCCTGTTTGTACGACCATAACTACCTCCCATGCTTTTTGATCTGAAAGCACTCTCTTTATAGAATACGCAATCCGTCGGAATGAGCAAGGGCGTTATTGACTAACAACGAAAAAAGTGGCTAAATTTTGACGATTTTTTGACGCAAGGCAATAAATTATCCCTTAAGGATTTTTGATACATCGAGATCAGCAGGAGCACTTCCTGCGACCTTATTTTGATCTTGGATAGCAGAATAAACTTCTTCTCTGTGAATTTTGGTCTCTTTAGGGGCTTGGATGCCTAGGCGAACTTGCTTTCCCTTGATTTGCACCACGGTGATTTTGATGTGGTCATCGATTGCAATACTTTCGCCCAGCTTACGGGTTAAAACTAACACTACTATCCTCCATGTTCTGAACAACGCGAGTCAATCCGTTACTCTTTGAGACAAATAGCGCAATTGTACAAAACTGACAAGGACTATCAGCGCAAAAAATCCAAAAGTGTGGGTTGAATCAAGTGTTTAGAGCTAGCTAAAGAACTTTTAAACACTGTTTCTTCTTTTGCAAGATCACTCACCACTTGAGTCATGTCCGCGTCTTCAATCGCGGAAGTTAATTGAGCGTTCGTAACCGTATGCCGCTCCATTGTAGAGGCCGCTCCTTGAATTCCACTCATCCGCGAGCCAATTTTTGAGCGACAGGCAATAATTTTTCCCTGAAGATCGTCAAAGCGATCTAAAGTTCCACGAATTAAGTTTACATCACCCGTAAGCAAACCAATGCGCAGGGCCTTCAGCTCCTGAAATAAATTTACGTTCGGGGTAGATGGCGCACTCTCTTCATTTTCTGAAGCAGGTGTACGCTCGGTTCCTTCTTCTTTTTCTTCTTGTTGCTGGATTCTTTTTTGGTCGCCGCTTACCTGGGGTTGGGTATTAAAAACATCTATTCCAGGAATATTCATTCCGATATACACTTCGCGACCAATCTCGACCATCATTTCGCCCTGGTCACCGTGGTACCGCCCTTCCGAATCAATCGGTGGCTGATCCGTCTTAAAGCCTCCAAAAATGTAGCGATCTCCGATCCGGCGATTTCCGGTTGCAATCGAGCGCTCGAGCAGTTGCTTGACTTCTTCGGCAACTCCCACGCGCGACTCATGGGTAGAACTTGCGGAACTCGACTGATTGATGGCAATTTCTTTAGCGCGCATTACAATTTCGCTTAAGTCCTCTAGCGCATGATCCGTATTATTTAAATTGCTTTCTGCAAGTTTTGAATTGTTTTGATATTGTTCGTTATTCACTTTGTCTGTCCTCACTTCTAAGAGCTTTGCGGCTCCGACCGGATCATCGGAGGGCTTGTTCACTTTTTTTAAGGTGGCATTCTGGGTTTGCAGGTTTTCCATCCGCGAACGACTGCGCTGGATGCTGTCCCGAACGACTCCGTAATTGGTGTTATCCGTCACTCTCATTTAATTAGCTCCGTAACCTTAAAATCGTATCCATCATGTCGTCCGCAACCTTCATTACGCGTGCGGAAGCATCAAACGCATGCTGGAATTGCATTAAATTCGTCACCTCTTCATCGATCGATACCCCGGAAATTTGATCGCGCATTTTTTGCATATTGCTTAAAATTCCTTTTTGCTGGCCAAGGGCTTCGGTATTTTTTGCGCTCGCAACACCAACTTCGGACACAATCGAATTATAAAAATCATCGACCGTGGTGCTGCCATCATTCATAAATCGCGCGTTTTGTAAATTCGCTAACGCCAATGCCAAGCGGTTATCACTTGCGGCGTGCGGAGCAATTCCGGTTGCAATATTGGTGACGTCTGCTTTAATTTCATCCGATAACGCCAGTGCGTGGGATGCGCCACTCACTTGGTCAATCGGTTTAAAAAAGCTAATCCCTGTTTTTCCATTGGCAGTAACGCCCTGCTGATGCAATTCATTCACGGAAGTGGCAATGGCATGGGCGAGCTGATCCAAGCGGTCAATCACTCCCCCCATCATCTTGTCGCGGGTCTCAATCAACGCTCCTAATTTCCCGCCTTGGAACTGTTGGGTAATGTATTGTCCGCCGAATTGCGAGCGCGAAATTTGTAGCGCTCCGTCGGGGCTACCTTCCGCCTCTTGGGCAGGAGCTCGACCCAAATAATATTCGTTGTGATTTGGCCCGGTCACAATCGGGCCCACGCCGCGAATGTCTACACTCACCATATTGTTGTTGTCTTTATGAACAGACAAATCCACATAGGTGCTCATTTTTTGGAGAATGTGATCGCGCCGATCTTCAAGGTCCGAGGCCGGATGTCCTTGAATTTCCGCAGCATGAATCCGAACATTTAATTCTTTAAGCTGAACGGCTAAGTCGTTAAGTTCTCGCATATTGCCGTCGATACGATTATCGATGTGGGCGCGAATTTGGTCTAAATCAACCCGAATCCGCTTAAAATCATTGACCATCGCTGTAGAGGACTCGCGCACGGATTGACGAATGGCCTCACTGGTTGGATCGTTTGCCAGTTTTCGAAATTCATTAAAAAATTTAGCGACAATTCGATTCAGTCCGTCGCCGTTCATTTCGTTAAACACGTCTTCGACTTGTCCTAAAAAAACTTGCTTCTCTTCGAAGTGGGCCATGTCTCTTGCGCCGTCTCTTAGTTGATGTTCTAAATACTGATCATTTACCCGCTCAATCGTGGTGAGCTTTGATCCTTGTCCAACGTAGGGTCCCCCCATGGCATTCATTTGGCCAGACACTTGTGCTTCGGATTTTACTCGCTGCCTAGAATATCCTTCGGTATTTGCGTTTGAGATATTGTGACCCGCAGTCGCAATGCCCGCTTGGGAGGTCGTCATTCCCGAACGACTAGACTGCAGGATATTCACATTGCTCATCGCTAAACTTCCTTTGAAATGAGTCGCGCTGTGGTAGACCCCACACTGGCTTGGTTTTTTTGTCCTTGCTGGTTGTAGGTTTTATTTTCGCTGGGTACTTCACCAAAAATATTCTTCCGCATGCTCTGCACATGCTTTAGGGAACGCTCCACGATTTTTCCGTTCTCTTTATTCTGACTCTGAATGCGCTCAACCAGCGTGACTAACATATTTAGGTCAGACTGCAAACGCGCAGAGAGCGGGGCATCGTGACTTTGAAAATGGAGAATGATCTCTTTTAAGCTCACGTTTTTAATTTTTAGGTGTTCAGAAAGCGTTTGCGTGATCACTTGTCGCCCAAGCTCGGCGCGATGAATCCAGTGGACCAGAGCCTCCTTTGCGGAAGTCGCTTCAAAGGTCGCTTTCACATCGGCTTGCGTAATGGCTTGCGCCTCTTGGCGAATGACTTCAAGCAACTGTTTGTGGAGTCCCACTAATTCTTGCAAGGCTTCGTGGAGCAGATCGCCTGGGTCTGTCCCTAAAGCGCCGGACGAAGCTTCACTTTCTGCATTCGTCCATTCTGCCCTCGTGCTTTGCTGATTCGTCCCTTGTTCCCTAAGTTCATCCATGATTCTTTCTCCATTCGCTTCCTTGCGAATTTATAAATCCGAATTTTAACTTTTTAAGCGTGCGCTAATCTCAAGGTCTCGCTAGACGCCCGCCATGCGAATATGGTCGTCCACCAAACGATCCGCAATATCGTTTGCACTGACGGAATACGTTTTGTTTTGAATTTTTTCACGGAGTTCTGCAATTTTTGCTTCCCGAACATCCGGACTATCTTTTGCAAGCTGGGCTGCGCGCGCCATTTCCTTTGCTTTCGGCGAAATACTTGCGCTAGAGGTGCTGGGACGCTCTCGTGCGGCATCCACTTGCGCAGAACCCTCATAGCCTGATTTCTTCAGCCGCTCTGATCTCTTTGTGCTATCCGTGCCAGCTACATCTGCACCAGTCGTACCTTGGACCGCGGGATTATTGCTTGGATTGATCCTCATTTTTATTTCCTTTCGCTTCCTGCTTCAGGACTGCATTCGATGCTCCAGAACCGTCATGGTGTTGAGAGCTTCTTCCTTTAGTGTACGCTGCCTGCGGCTGAGAGCGCAACATATAATCTACGATTTGTTCGGCTAATCCAAGGCTTTTTGTTCTGGCTGCAGATTCTGAGTATTCCTGATCGAGCATCGATTGATAGATATCTGACGCATGGTTATGGAGTGAAAACTCTGACGGTTCGACAGTCTCCCGCATGGCTTTGACCATCTGTTCGGTAAAGGCCGCTTCCAATCCTTCCGCAGCCTTACGCATTTCAGGGGGGGCATCCTCGTATTTTACCTTCTCAGGAACCGCAAGTTTTGGGGCCAATAACGGATTAAGGGGGGCGGCATGGAGGGGTTTCATCATCGAAGGCCCCCTCCATACCGATTATGTAAAAT